>NZ_JBGTYN010000015.1:0-128309 GCF_041730275.1 Comamonas sp. SY3
CCAAAGACCGCTGACAGCCAGCAGTGCTGCGCGCTGCTGCGGGCCTGTAAGGCCCTGAGCGTAGCGAGTTTGTCGGTTCTTCGGCGCAGGCTCACATCGCTCGCGATGTGAAGGGCCGCCAGGCCCGGCCGAAGCCAACGTACGGACAAGGCTGCGCTGCTGCGTGCTGCTGCCGGTCTGAAGTAATTCAGGTCTGTCTTCACAAGAAATCCGCTCGGAATGATCCAGCGGATTTTTTTATGGGTACTCGTCAGCCAAGGCAACGCACTCACAGTCCTCTAGCACTCAGCGCCAGCTGCTGCCTGAACTCCGGCCGCACCCGGTGCAGCTGCGCCGGCCGGTGCGCGCCACCAGCCTGCATTTCGCCGGGCACGGGCTCGAGCATGCCCAGCTCGTCCATCTTGCGGCGAAAGCTCACCTTGTTCAGCGGCTCGCCCAAAATGCTTTCATAGACCTGCTGCAACTGCGGCAAGGTAAAGCTCTCGCCGAAGAAATGCACCGGCAGCGAGGAGTACTGGCTCTTGCTGCGCACCCGCGCCACTGCGGCCTGCAGGATTTGTGCATGGTCAAACGGCAACTGGCCGGTGGCAGTGACCGGCACCAGCTTCAGCCCGGGCCGATGGGTCGGCAGCTTCTGCTGCGGGATCAGTGCGCAATAGCTGATGGCGACCGACCAGCCGCGCGGGTCCCGTGCCGGGCCGGTAAACGTGGCCAGTTGCTCCAGATAAGCGTCTTCAATCCCCGCCTTGCTGCGCAGCACACGGGCGGCACTGGCATGGGCATCGGCGTCTTCTTGCGCATGGATGTAGCCGCCCGGCAAAGCCCACACCCCGGCAAACGGCGCGCGCTCGCGCTGCACCAGCACGACGCTCAACACCCCGTCCACCAAGGTCAGCACCACCACATCCACGGTGGTCAGCACCTGGCCCAAGGCGGTTTCACTTTGATTCATTTTTGCACCAAGTCTTTCTCATAAAGGGAAGTATGCCGCCGCAGCTACCCGGAATCAATACAAACATAGGCTTCAGGCCAAGGATTTGCTGCCGACCACCACAATCAGTTAGTTGCAAAATTATTTTAACAGGCGTAGACTGGCATTCATTGAAGGAGAAAGACATGCGCCAACGCACACAGCTGCTCATCATCGACCCGCAAAACGACTTTTGCGACCTGCCGCCAGATTGGCGCCCCAGCAGTGCGGCAAACCCCTCGCCATTTGCCCCCAGCCTGCCTGTGGCGGGCGCCCATGCAGACATGCAACGCCTGGCGCAATGGCTGCTGCAGCATGCCTCTCAGCTCGATGGCATCACCGTCACGCTCGACTCCCACCAGGCCTACGACATTGCGCATCCCGCCTTCTGGCAGCAAGGCGATGGCAGCCCGGTGCAGCCCTTTACCGCCATCACGGCCGCGCAGCTGCGCGACGGCAGCTTCAGGCCCCGCAACCCGGACGAGCAGGACCGCAGCCTCGCCTATTTGGATGCACTGGAAGCCCAGGGCCGCTACACCTTGATGGTCTGGCCGCTGCACTGCGAAATCGGCAGCATCGGCCACGGCGTGCACGCCGGCATCCTGAGTGCCTGCCGCCAATGGCAAAGCCAGCGCCAACGCGCCGTCAAGCATGTGTTCAAGGGCATGAACCCCTACACCGAACACTACAGCGCCATCTGCGCCGAGGTGCCCGATCCGCAGGATGCGGACACCGGACTCAACACCGCCCTGCTGCAGCAGCTGGCACAGGCCGATACGCTGGTGATTGCCGGTGAGGCGGGCAGCCACTGCGTGCGTGCCACCACCGAGCACATCGTGCAGCATATGGGGCCGCTTTGGGGTGCCGAGGATTTCTCGCGCATCGTCCTGCTGACCGACTGCATGAGCCCCGTCGCTGGCTTTGAAGCGGCACAAGAAACCTTTTTGCAGCAGATGCGCGCCATCGGTGTACGCTGCTGCACCAGCACTGCTTTCCATTTATAAATACTTCAGCGCCAGCACGGACTGAACTGGCGCTGGCAGCTCTCATTTTTGACAGAGAAAGACGCGGTATGCAGCCCATCATCACCAGCCTGCTCGACACCGATTTGTACAAGTTCACGATGTGGCAGGCCATGCTCCATCGCCATCCGCAGACCCAGTCCACCTACCGCTTTGTCTGCCGCTCGCAGACCGAGTTTCCGCTGGTCGATCTGCTGGCCGAGGTGCGCGCCGAGATCGACGCGCTGTGCGCGCTGAAGTTCAAGAAGGATGAGCTCGACTACCTGGCCAGCCTGCGCTTCATGAAGAGCGACTTCATCGACTTTCTGCGCATCTTCCAGTTCCAGCGTGATTTCATCGAGGTCGAGCCCGATGGCGATGGCCTGCATATCGTCGCCCATGGCCCCCAGGTGCATGTGATGGGCTTCGAGATCTTTGTGCTCTCCATTGTCAACGAGCTGTACTTCCGCCGCTTTGACCAGGCCAGCGCGCTGGCCGAAGGGCGCAAGCGCCTGGGCGCCAAGATCGTGCGGCTGCAAGAGTTGGCGCAAGA
This sequence comes from Comamonas sp. SY3, assembly GCF_041730275.1. Classification (NCBI taxonomy): domain Bacteria; kingdom Pseudomonadati; phylum Pseudomonadota; class Betaproteobacteria; order Burkholderiales; family Comamonadaceae; genus Comamonas; species Comamonas sp. SY3. The sequence continues at coordinate 2,525 of NZ_JBGTYN010000015.1, forward strand.
GGCCAAGCACCGCCATCCTTTTGAGCTGTTTGACTTTGGCGTGCGCCGGCGCTTTTCGGCCCCCTGGCAGCGCGAGGTGGTACAAGCTTTTGCCACGCAGACGGCGCAGTGGTTCAAGGGCACCTCCAATGTGCTGCTGGCCCGTGATCTGAACCTGGTGCCGATCGGCACCATGGCCCATGAATACCTGCAAAGCTACCAGGCCCACGGCGTGCGGCTGCGCGATTTCCAGATCGCCGCGCTCGAAGACTGGGTGCAAGAGTACCGGGGCGACCTGGGAATCGCACTGACCGACACGGTGGGCATGGATGCCTTCCTCGCCGATTTCGACATGTACTTTGCCAAGCTGTTCGACGGCTTGCGCCATGACTCCGGTGACCCCTATGAATGGGGCGAAAAAGCGCTGGCCCACTACGCCAAGCTGCGCATCAATGCGCATTCCAAGCGCCTGGTGTTCTCCGATGGACTGACCCTGGACAGCGCGCTGGCACTCTACCAGCACTTCGCCGATCGCATCCAGTGCGGTTTTGGCATAGGTACGCAACTTGCCAATGACATGGGTCTCAAGCAGCTCAACATCGTGATGAAGCTCACCCACGCCAATGGCCAACCGGTGGCCAAGCTCAGTGACAGCCCAGGCAAGACCCTGTGCGACGACGAGACCTACCTCGCCTACCTCAAGCAAGTGTTCCATGTGACGCATTAAGGAGCCGCCATGCTCAAGATCACCCTGGCCCAACTGAACCCCACTGTCGGCGACATGGATGGCAATATCGACCAGATGGTCGCCGCCGCCCGCCAGGCGCAGGCCGAAGGCGCGCAGCTGGTCGTCTTTGCCGAGCTGTCACTGACCGCCTACTACCCCGGCGATCTGCTCGACGAGCCCGATTTTCTGGCCCGCGTGGATGCCGGCATTGCGCGCCTGTTGCAAGAGAGCCAACAGCTGCCCGATCTGCACTGGGTATTGGGCGCGCCTACCCGCGCCGCCGGCCCGGGCAAGCATCTGCACAACAGCCTGCTGGTGCTGCACAACGGCGCCATCCGCCTGCAGTACGACAAGCAGCTGCTGCCCACCTACAACATCTTTGACGAGCGCCGCCACTTCGAGCCGGGCCGCGATGTGGCCAAGGTGCTGCGCATCGGCCAGATGCAGGTCGGCTTTCTGATCTGTGAGGACGGCTGGAACGACAGCGGTGCCGACTACGCGACCAACCCCTTCGAGCGCATGGCCGATGCGGCCCCCGATGTGGTCGTCAGCATCAACGCCAGCCCCAGCCACCTGGGCAAGCGCGAGGAGCGCCACCAGATCTTCAGCCAGGCCGCGCGCCGCCACGGCCTGCCGATCCTGTATGTCAACCAGATCGGGGGCCAGGATCAGATCGTGTTCGATGGTGCATCGTTTGCGGTGCAGCCCGAGCGCGGCATCGTCTGGGAAGCGCCGCGCTTTGTGCAAACCGTCTGCACCCTGGGCTTTGACAACGGCGGCTTCTGCCTGCCCGATGGCACGCCACCTGCCCGCCCACCGGCAGAAGGCCTGCCGACGATGGAGTTCTACCGCCAGCAGATCATTCTGGGTCTGCGCGACTATGCGCGCCGCTGCGGCTTTCGCCAGGTCGTCGTGGGCAGCTCGGGCGGCATCGATTCCGCGCTCACCCTGGCGCTGGCAGCAGAGGCACTCGGCCCCGAGAACGTGGTCGGCATCACCATGCCCTCGCACTACTCCTCCAGCGGCTCGGTGGACGACTCGGTGGCACTGTGCCGCAACCTGGGCATTGCGCTGCACACCCACCCGATTGCCGACCTGGTACAGGGCTATGCCCGGCAGTTTGAGACCAGCTTTGGCGCGCCACTGCAGGGCCTGCCGCTGGAGAACGTTCAGGCCCGCATTCGCGGCACCATCCTGATGGAGTACAGCAATGCCTTCGGCCATCTGCTGCTGACCACGGGCAACAAGTCCGAAATCTCCGTAGGCTATTGCACCCTGTATGGTGACACCAATGGCGGCCTGGGACTGCTGGGCGACCTCTACAAGACGGAGGTCTTCGCGCTCTCGCGCCACCTCAACGCCAGCGCCGGGCGCGAGTTGATCCCCGAGGCCATCATCGACAAGCCGCCATCGGCCGAGCTGGCCCCCGACCAGAAGGACGAGGACAGCCTGCCACCCTATGCGGTGCTCGACGAGATCCTCAAGATCCTGATTGAAGGCCAGCGCCTGTCGACCCTGGAATACAACGCCGCCCAGCAGTTCGTCGAGCGGCTGGCGCAGACGGACGCGGGCCGCCAGACCGTCGCCAAGGTGCAGCGCATGGTCCACCGCAGCGAATACAAGCGCCGCCAGGCGCCGCCCATTCTGCGCCTGCGCCCCCGCGCCTTTGGCACCGGCCGGCAAATGCCGATTGCGGCCTACTACCCCTGAAGCGAGCCGGCGCATGCCCAGCGCATAATCCCCAACAAACACACCAGCAGGCACCAAGACAACGAGATATGAGCGCAGCTAACGAGCACTATGACCTGGCGGTATTGATTGGCCGCTTCCAGCCGCCGCACCTGGGCCACCTGGCCTTGCTGCAGCACGCGCTTGCCCGCGCCAGCAAGGTGGTGGTGGTATTGGGATCGGCACTGCAGGCCCGCAGCCCGAAAAACCCCTTCACCTGGCAAGAGCGTGCGCAGATGTTTGCCGCAGCACTGAGCCCGGCCGATGCGGCGCGCCTGGTGTTTGTGCCCATCCGCGATTACTACGACGAGCCGCGCTGGGTCACGGCCGTGCGCGAAGCCGTCACCAGCCACAGCCAACCTGGCGCCCGCATTGGCCTGGTGGGCCACTTCAAGGACGAGAGCAGCAGCTACCTGGCCCACTTCCCTGGCTGGGAGCTGGTCAGCCTGCCGCGCCAAAACAGCATTGACGCCACCCCCATCCGCGACGCCTACTTTGGCTTGCAAGGCAATGATTCCGCAGCAGGCCTGTCCGCCTTGGCCGGCATGCTGCCGGCCAGCTCGCTGCAGTTTCTGCAGCAGTTCCGCGCCACCCCCGAATACGCCGCACTGCAAACCGAATGGCAGATGCTGCGCCGCTACCAGGCCTCCTGGGCGGCAGCACCCTACCCGCCGGTCTTCGTGACCGTCGATGCGCTGCTGCGCTGCGGCAATGATGTGCTGGTGATTCGCCGAGGCCATGCGCCGGGCAAGGGTCTGCTGGCCTTGCCCGGCGGCTTTGTCGAGCCGCGCGACAGCCTCTGGCAATCGTGCCTGCGCGAGCTGCAGGAAGAGACGCATTGCGCGTTGAATGAGGCCCAGTTGCAGGCCAGCTTGCAGTCGGTCACCGTGTTCGACCACCCGGACCGCAGCCAGCGTGGCCGCACTATCACCCATGTGCACTATTTCGACCTGCAGCGCAGCCCCAAGCCTGCGGTGCGTGCCGACGATGATGCAGCCGAGGCCTTCTGGCTCAGCATCGATGCGATACGCGCCCGCGAGGCCGAGTTTTTTGAGGACCATTTCCAGATCGTGCAGAAAGTGCTGGCGGGCAACGGACAATAGCGCCCATGCAAGCCTTTGTCTCCAACCGCCCAGGTGCCCGCTGGCCCTGGCTGCTCATTGCCGTGCTGGTGCTGCTGGGTACAGTTCGTTTTCTGGTGTTCAGCGCGCACTCGCCTGTGCTCGGCTACCCCAACAATTTCGATTTCCTGCGCACCTCCGGCTGCGTAGGCATCTGGAACTTTGACGCCCAGTCCGAAGCCTTCCACAGCCCTGCGCCTGACCGGGTGGTCGCGCAGCTGCACTACAACGGCGAAAGGCTGTGGCAGTTTTGCAATCCGACGGCTGAAACCATTTACCTCAGCGCACTCAAGCTGGGCCACAGCGTGGGCGACACCTTCCCCATCCAGCACCTGGCCTATGCCAAATGGGTCATCGTGCTGCTGGCCTATACCGCGCTGATGTGGGCCTTGCGCAGCATGCGCCTGCGCGTGTTTCTCAGTGCCTGTTTTGTGCTGCTGTGGTGGGACATGAGCACCTTGCTGTATTTCCAGTCGCTCTACCCGGTCTTCAGCAGCCTGTTCTTTTCTTTGTTCGTGGTGACGGTGCTGCTGGCCTGCCGCCTGGATGCGTTCTCGCGCAGTCCCTGGGCCTCGCTGCTGCTCGCGTTGCTGACTTTCATGCTCGGGTTTTCCAACCAGCAGTACTTTTACCTGGCCATCGTGCTGACGGCCGTCTTCCTGCTCCTCAATGGCCGGCAGTACCGCCTGCACAGTGCCGCCATGCTCTGCGCCGTACTGGTGGCCAGCCTGTGCCATAGCTATCTGCGCCCCGCACAAAGCCAGGAGTTCTATGCTGGCATCGACCGCGTCAACCGCACCGACACCATCTTTTATGGCGTGCTGATGCACTCCCGCAACCCTGAAGAAGCTGCAGTCAGCCTGGGTCTGCGCCCTGAATGCGCCCAGATGGCCGGCATTGGTGCACATGCCTTCAACCATGGCCTCAAACAGAATATCTGCCCGGAGGTTGCCAGCATCAGCCGCTTAAAGCTGCTGAACCTGGCAGTCAAGCAACCGTCGACTATTGCCAAGACGCTGCTCGCGGGCGTGGAGGCCTACAAACCGGTCTATGGCTTTTTCCCGCAACTCTATCCTTACCATGCCAGTGAGCTGTCTCCGGGCATGTATGCCAGTTCGCCCTCATCGCTGATCGTCAGTGCCCCACGAGGTCTGTACCTGGCAATGGTTGCTGTCATGGCCATGCTGGCAGCAGCGGCATTTGTCTATGCGCTCCTGCCTCGTGGTCGCCAATCCCTGTGCGCACATGCCATCTGGATCGGCGGCTTGCTGTGCTTCTACAGCATCTTCAGCTCGGTATTTGGCGACGGTATGGTCGAGGTAGAGCGCCATGCAGCCGTCTTCCTGCCGGGCTTTATCCTGCTCTGGTTAGGTGCCATTTTTGGCGTACTAGAGCGTCTGCGTGCTGCAAGATAGCGCCATGCCCGCGACCACTGCTTCGCCCTCTCAACGCCTGCTCGGCTTGCTGCGCCTGATGCGGCCACGCCAGTGGATCAAGAACGGTTTTGTGCTGGCACCGCTGGTATTCACCGGCTCGTTCACCGACCGGCATGCCGTAGTCCAGGCGCTGCTGGCCATGCTGCTGTTTTGTGTGGCCTCCTCGGCTACCTACATCGTCAACGACCTGCGTGATATCGATCAGGACCGCAAGCACCCCCGCAAATCCCGGACCCGCCCCCTCGCCGCGGGCCTGGTCACGGTGCGCCAGGCGCTGCTGCTGCTGCTGGTGCTGTATGCGCTGCTGCTGGCCGCCTGGCCATGGGCCCCGCAGGTGCTGCCAGTGATTGCCGCCTACCTGGTGCTGAATCTGGCCTACAGCTACTACCTCAAGCACCAGCCAGTCCTCGATATTTTCACGATCGCCATCGGCTTTGTACTGCGCGTATGGGGCGGCGCGCAGGCGCTGCAGGTGCCAATCAGCTCCTGGATGTTTGTCACCACCTTGTGTCTGGCGCTGTATCTTGCGGCGCTCAAGCGGCGCCAGGAATTGCTGCAAACGGGTACCGAAGCCCGGGCAGTCTTGCAGAAATATTCGGTGTCGCTGGTGGAGCGCTATGCCGAGATCGCTGCGACCGGTGCCCTGCTGTTCTACAGCATGTTTGTGATGTCGGTCCGCCCGCAACTCGTGGTGTCGATTCCGCTGGTCCTGTTTGGGCTGTTTCGCTACTGGTATGTGGTGGAAAAGCTCGACGGCGGTGAGTCGCCCACCGATGCCTTGCTCAGCGATCTGCCGCTGCTGCTGACGGTACTGGCATGGGTGCTGGTGTGCCTGTGGGCGCTGGCGGGACTGAAAGGATAAGCATGGATCTGTCCTATCTGCTGACCCCGCTGCTGGCCTGGCTGGTGGCCGGCTCACTGAAGTTTCTGATCAACAGCTGGCGCGCGGGCAAGCCCGCCTTTGGCTTGATCGGCTATGGCGGCATGCCCAGCAACCACAGCGCGATTGTCAGCAGCATGGCTGCGCTCGTCGCGTTCAAGCATGGCATTGACCATCCGGCTTTTGGCGTTGCCCTGACCCTGGCATTCATCGTCGTGTTGGATGCCAGCAGCCTGCGCCGGCAGGTAGGCAAGCATGCGCAGGCCATCAACCGTCTACAGCAGCAGGCCCCGGCGGCGACCACCACTGCACTGCGCGAACGCATGGGCCACAGCCTTGCCGAGATTCTGGGTGGCGTGGTTTGCGGCATTGTGCTGGCCTGGGCCGTGCACGCCTGGCTGCCGTTGTACGATTGAGCTTTTGCTTGCCAGCGCCCCACGCGGCTTTTCCGTATGCCATTGACCATTCGCCCCGCCACCATCGACGACACCGATACCATCCTGCGCTTTGTGCGCGATCTGGCGGTCTATGAAAACGCCGAGCACGAGGTGCTCTCCACACCCGCCCATGTGCACAAGACCATGTTCAGTGCAGGTGCCACCGCGCACGGCCTGATCTGCGCGGAGGATGGCCTGGCCATCGGCTTTGCGGTGTATTTCTTCAATTACTCCACCTGGCAGGGGCGCAATGGCCTGTACCTGGAAGACCTGTACGTGGACCCCAGCCACCGCGGCAGCGGCGCGGGCAAGGCCTTGCTGCGCCATCTGGCGCGCATTGCGCTGGACAAGGACTGCGGGCGCTTCGAATGGAGCGTGCTGGACTGGAACACCCCATCGATCCAGTTCTATGACAGCCTGGGCGCCAAGCCGCAGAGCGAATGGATCAAATACCGGATGACCGGCGAGGCGCTGGAAGCCTTTGCGAAGGGTTGATGCTGGGGCCCGCTCAGAGGAGCGCTTGCCCCGCCTCAGCCCATCGGGCGCATTTCCCGCGTTGGCCCCGTTGAACCAGCGTGACGGCAAGGCGCAACCCAGAGGGTTTGCGCCGCCGCCTCAGACCGCTGCAGGGTCAAAATCCAGCTGGTAGTTTTGCGGCCCGCGTGCTGCGATCTTCAGCGAGCCCATGCGGTTGCCCAGTTCCACGCATTGGCGCAGCGGGCGGCCATGCTCCAGGCCCCACAACAAACCACCGCGCCAGGCGTCGCCACAGCCGGTCGGATCGACGACCGCAGCGGCCTGGATGCCAGGCACATGGGTGCGCTCGCCGTTTTCCCACAGATCGCAGCCCTCGGCGCCCAGGGTCACCATCAGGCCCTGCACCTGGGTCGAGATATCGGCAAACGACAGGCCAGTGCGCTCGCTCAGCATCTTGCCTTCGTAGTCGTTCACGGTCACCCAGGTGGCCAGGCTGATGAAGTGGCGCAGGTCATTGCCATCGAACATCGGCAGGCCCTGGCCGGGGTCAAACACAAAGGGAATGCCGGCGGCATGCAGCTGCTCGGCGTGCTGGAGCATGGCGTCACGGCCATCGGGCGCCACGATGCCAATGGCTGCGCCGCAGTCCTTGGTGATGGTGTTTTGATGGGCCTGCATCATCGCGCCGGGGTGGAAGGCGGTGATCTGGTTGTTGTCCATGTCGGTGGTGATCATGCACTGGGCGGTGTAATGGTCGTCGAGCTTCTTGATGAAGCGCGTGTCGATGCCCAGCTGCTTGAAATGCGCTACGTAGCCATCACCGTCATGACCGACGACGGCCATCGGCAGGGCTTTGCCGCCCAGCAGGTTCAGCGCGTAGGCGATATTGCCGGCGCAGCCGCCAAAATCCCGCCGCAGGGTCGGCACCAGAAAGGACACGTTCAGGATATGAATCTGATCGGGCATGATCTGGTCGGCAAAGCGGCCAGAGAAGGTCATGATGTTGTCAAACGCGAGCGAGCCGCAGATCAGCGAAGCCATGAAGCTATTCTTTCTGTTATCAAAATTTCAAGGGTAGAACGCGAGTACGCGGTAGCCCACCACATCGCCGGCAGCCTCTGCCACCTGGATGACCATCTCCGCCGTCCACTCGCCATGCGCTTGTAGCTCGGCAGGTGCCTGCAGCTCCTGCGGGCGCAGCACGCGGCGCAGCACCAGCTTTTCTGCCGCGTCGTTGAGGCTCAACTCCAGCGCAGGGACTGCCACCGGATAGTCCGCCCCATTGCGCAACACCACCCGCAGCCGGAACTGGCGTGGCCCCACGGCGTTGAAACTGGTGCTGTCGATAGAGACGGACTGCAGTTGCCGAAGCGGCGCTATCTCGCAACCCGCCAGGCGGCAGGCCGCTTGCAGCGCTGGCCGCCACTGGGGCTGGGCCAGCGCCAGGCGGTCCCGCTGGGTCAGCGCCATCTGCAGCAGCAAGGCCGCCAACAGCAGCAGACCGAGCAGCAGCGACAGCACCACCACCCAGGGCTTGCGCCAGAACGCCTTGCGTTTGGCAGCGCGTACAAAGCCGGGCTCGGCGGCCCTATCCATGCCAACGGCAGCCGCGGCATCGGCCGCCGCGGCATCGGCCGCCGCAACGGCCTCATCCATCTGCGCCACATAGTTGGTCGGCCCGGACAGCGAGGGCTCTACCTTACCCGCATGCAGGCTTCTGCCCGCCATCTCGGGCGCCAGCAGCAGTTCATCCTCTTGCCGCGCTACCGGGGCGGGGTCGGACAGACCATGGGCGCTGCTCTGCCGCAAATACGGCGGAGGTGAAGCAGGTTCCGGGACATGCCGGTCGTTTGCAACAGGGTCAACAGGGGCAACAGGTGCCACCACCTCCGCAGCGAAGGGCAGCGGAGCATCATCCACAGCAGCGGGCTGCACTGGCGCTGGCGGCACAGGCACAGTTGCGGGCTTTTGACGCTCGGCAATGGCCTCCAGCAAGCGGCCCTCACGGGCTTGCAGCTCTGCCAGATCGTCGGTCGCCGAAAAATCCACCCGGCTGCTGCGCAGCGATTCCGGGCGCTGGTCGGCCATCGGCTGCCATTCGCTTTCCAGACCGCTGCGGTCCTGCGATGCAGGTGGCGCGGCGGGGGTCTGCGCTTCGGCCTCGTCCCCATAAGCCTGCATCCAGGACGAGTCCACATAGCCCGAATCCCCGCTGGCATTGGCACGGCGAGGAAACACCAGCACCGACAGCTCGGGCACCTGGGCATGGGGGTCGACCTGCAGCGAGTTCTCGGTCCGCAGCACCGCCGCCCCGTCCTGCGTGGGCTCGGGGCTGAGCGCCGCCGCCATGGACGGAGCCGCCACCGGGGCCTGCGCTGCAACAGGGGCATGTTCCACAGACGGCGCCCGCGGGCCGGCAGGCGCTGCCGGCGCACTGGCTACCAGGTGCGTGAGCGCGTCAAATACCGCCTTGCATTTGCCGCAGCGCACCCAGCCATCGGAGATGCGCAACTGGTCATCCACCACCTTGAAGCGGGTCTGGCACTGGGGGCAACGCGTTATCTGGCTCATCGCAGTGGATTGTAGGGTCAGAAACTCAGCGGCCTGTCCCGGTGGCGGAATCTGCTGCGCGCCGTGCCGTCATCAGCACCCAACCGTCTTCGCTATCGGCCACGTCCAGCTGCAGGTAAGGCGCATAGGCGGCCTTCAGCTCATCGGTCTGGCGCTCCAGAATACCGGCCAGCACCAGGTGGCCGCCTTCAGCCACATGGGCGCACAGCAAGGGGGCCAGCACCTTCAGCGGCGTCGCCAGGATGTTGGCCAGCACCGTCTGGTACACGCCCTGTGCGGCATCGGGCAAGCCGGCGCGCAGCTGCACGTGGTTGGCCTGGGCGTTGTACTCGGTCGATTCCACGGCAGCGGTGTCGATGTCCACCGCGTCGATGTCCAGCGCGCCAAACTTGGCGGCGCCAATGGCCAGAATGCCGGAGCCGCAGCCGTAATCCAGCACGCGGCCCAGATCCTGCCCCTCGGCGCCGCGCTGCGCAATCCAGCGCAGGCACATGCGGGTGGTGGGGTGGGTGCCGGTGCCAAAGGCGAGGCCCGGGTCCAGGCGGATGCTGCGGGTGGCAGCTGCCGGCAGTTCGTGCCAGGTGGGCACAATCCAGAAATCCGGCGTGATGTCCACCGGCGCGAACTGCGATTGGGTCAGGCGCACCCAGTCCTGCTCGGCCACTTCACGGATGCCCAGCAGGCTGCAGCCTGCAAAGAAATCCTGCAGCTGCAGCAGGCTCTGCGCCTCTTCGGCTGCAGCGCGCTGCGGGAACAGCGCCACGATGCGGCTGCGCTGCCAGCCATCCTTGGGCGGCGGCATGCCGGGTTCGCCAAACAGCGCCTGCTCGGCATCGGTCTGGGCATCGGCATCTTCGACCGAGACGCTGAGCGCATCGAGCGCATCCAGCGCTTCGCTCACGCTCTCGACCCGGTCTTCCGGGCACATCAGGCACAGTTCGTACATGACAGGGTTTCCTTAATGCAAAAAGCTGGCATTCCCTTGGAAATGCCAGCATCTATCACGATGAAAGGGGGTGCATCAACGCTTGCGCGCAGCCAGCCACTCTTCCAGATAGTGGATATTGGTGCCGCCGGCATTGAACTTGGCATCCACCATCAGTTCCGAGTGCAGCGGAATATTCGTCGAAATACCCTCGACCGCCGTCTCCAGCAGCGCGGTGCGCATGCGGGCAATGGCTTGTTCGCGGGTGTCGCCATAGACGATCAGCTTGCCAATCATCGAGTCGTAGTTCGGTGGCACGAAGTAGTTCGCATACACATGCGAATCGACCCGCACACCGGGGCCGCCGGGCATGTGCCAGGTAGTGACACGGCCAGGCGACGGCGTGAACTTGTAGGCATCTTCGGCGTTGATCCGGCATTCGATCGCATGACCGCGCATCTGTGCGTTGATCTGGCGCTGCGTGAACGGCAGTTTCTCACCAGCGGCGACCATGATCTGGGTGCCGACGATGTCGACGCCAGTGATCCATTCGGTCACCGGGTGCTCAACCTGCACGCGGGTGTTCATCTCGATGAAGTAGAACTCGCCGTTTTCGTACAGAAATTCGAACGTGCCCGCACCGCGGTAGCCGATCTTCTTGCAGGCGGCCACGCAGCGGTCGCCAATCTTTTCGATCAGACGGCGTGGAATGCCTGGGGCCGGCGCCTCTTCGATCACCTTCTGGTGGCGGCGCTGCATCGAGCAATCGCGCTCGCCCAGATACACGGCGTTCTTGAACTTGTCGGCCATCACCTGGATTTCGATGTGGCGCGGGTTCTGCAGGTACTTTTCCATGTACACCGCAGGATTGCCGAATGCAGCACCGGCTTCCGCCTTGGTCATCTGCACCGCATTGACCAGCGCTGCCTCGGTATGCACCACACGCATGCCCCGGCCACCACCGCCGCCAGCGGCCTTGATGATCACCGGGTAGCCGATGGCCTTGGCAATGCGGCGGATCAGCGCCGGGTCGTCGGGCAGTTCGCCGTCCGAACCAGGCACGCAAGGCACACCAGCCTTGATCATTGCCTGCTTGGCAGACACCTTGTCACCCATGATGCGGATGGACTCGGGCGTCGGGCCAATGAACTGGAAACCGCTCTTTTCCACGCGCTCGGCAAAATCGGCGTTCTCGGACAGAAAGCCATAACCAGGGTGGATCGCCTCGGCGTCGGTCACCTCGGCAGCCGAGATGATCGCAGGCATGTTCAGGTAGCTTTGGGCCGACGGCGCCGGGCCAATGCAAACCGCCTCATCGGCCAGCTTCACATACTTGGCGTCGCGGTCCGCCTCTGAATAGACCATCACGGCCTTGATGCCCAGCTCGCGGCACGCGCGCTGCACACGCAGTGCGATCTCTCCGCGGTTGGCAACCAGAATTTTCTTGAACATGGGCGAGGCCTTATTCAATGATGAACAGAGGCTGACCAAATTCCACGGCCTGGCCGTTCTCACCCAGGATCTGCTTGATCGTGCCGGACTTGTCGGCTTCGATCTCATTGAGGATCTTCATCGCTTCAATGATGCACACGGTATCGCCTTCCTTGACCTGGCTGCCCACTTCGACAAAGGCCTTGGCGCCCGGTGCCGACGAGCGGTAGAAAGTACCCACCATCGGCGACTTCACCGTATGGCCTTGCGCTGCAGCCGGAGCTGCCTCGGCCGGCGCAGCGGCTGCAGCAGGCGCTGCCGCTGCCGGGGCCGCAGCGGGCAGCACGGGCGCAGCCATCACTTGCTGCACCACAGCACCGCCGCCCTTCACAATGCGAACCTTGCCTTCTGCTTCGGTGATTTCCAACTCCGATACATTCGACTCGGACACGAGATCGATCAGGGTTTTCAGCTTGCGTAAATCCATGGGAGCTCCAACGGCTAAAAATCAAACAGGGCGCAAATTTACTCCAATTTCGCCCTATTTGACTCAATATCTTCGATTTTTGATCAACGGCAACACTGCCGTCCCGGCTTGCATGCCTTATAGACTTGCCCAATTTTGCAAGTCAGATGCAAGAAGTTGCCCCATTTTACGATGCTGTACGTTACCTTGCCTACCAAATACCACAGTGAACGGTAGGCCGCCGGCAGAATTGCCCAGGTCGCGTGTCAGTTGTGTGCCGCTCAGGCCCGCGATGCCGACGGGGAACGCGAGGGGCAGACGCTGCAAAAAGCGCTGCACTGCAGCATCCTGGTCCACGGCCAGACCCAGAACCTGCCAGCCCTTGCTTTGTTGCGCTGCATAGAATGCGTTGAGCATCGGCAACTCTTCCACACAAGGCGGGCACCAGGTTGCCCAAAAATTAAGCAGCAGCGGCTTGCCCTGGAACGCCTGCATGCGCACCTCGGTCTGGCCACCCGGTGCGGCAAAGGTCTGGTTCCACAGCCCGTCCAGCGCCGGGCTGCTGGGCTCGGAAAGACGGTGGCGCCACCAGGCCCAGCCCGCTCCCGCTGCCAAGGCCGCTGCGGCCACGCCTCCGGTCAGCAGCCGCCTGCGGCCGGCGCTGGCAGGCGGTAATGGCAAGGTTTGCGGGGTATCGACAGGGGGGCGTTCAGGTGTCGGCATCAGGCATCACTCCGTGGCGGGGATCAACAGGCGGCGCACCGCCTCCAGCGAGCCACGCGGGGTGCGCCCCTGCGCATCAGGCTTCAAGGCACCACGCAAGTCATCAAGGTCATAGACCAGGTAGTGCACGCCAATGCTTTCGTTCAGCGGCTTGCAAAAACTGCTGATCGACAAGGCGTCGACGGTCTCGCCGTGGAAACCGTTGATCGACGATACCTCATAGCGCACACCATGGTCAATCAGCGCAATCTCAGCGGATTTGGAGTCATCACAGAACAACTGTATATATATGTCAGACAGCCGCGTGGCGGTGCCATTCCAGACCGCCCCCGCCAGATAGGGCCGGAAGGCCTCCATGCGCTCCATCCACAGTACGGCCAGCTCGCGCAATGCACGCAGTTCGGTGGGTTGGGTGTCACCACAGAACAGCTCGAGGTAGTCGCGCACCGCTGCTTCAAGCAGATCGTTGTCGGGCAGCGCGGTGCGGCCCGGCAGCCCCAGTTGCTTGACGGCGCGCTTCTTGGCCGGCCCCCATTCCAGGCCTTCTTCCACCACCATGCGTGCGGCGGTATTGGCGATTTCCCAGCTTGCATCAGTCTTCATGCATTCCATTGTGTCGGATTTGCGCGGGCTGCGCGGCACTTGCTTGCAATTACGGCCGCCATCAGCGCGGGTTCTGCCTGGGCGCGCCGTAGAATCGATCTCCATGCACATTCATATTCTGGGTATTTGTGGCACCTTCATGGGTGGCGTGGCCGCCTTGGCCCGTGAGGCCGGGCACAAGGTAACGGGCTGCGACAGCGGCGTCTACCCGCCGATGAGCGACCAGCTGCGCGCGCTGGGCATTGAGCTGATCGAAGGCTTTGGCGCCGACCAGCTCGCACTGCAGCCTGACATGTATGTGGTGGGCAATGTGGTCAGCCGGGCCCGCCTGGATGATGGCTCGCCCAAGTTTCCGCTGATGGAAGCCATTCTGGATACCGGCGCCCCGTACACCAGCGGCCCCCAATGGCTGGCCGAGCATGTGCTGCAGGGCCGCCATGTGTTGGCCGTGGCCGGCACCCATGGCAAGACCACGACGACCTCGATGCTCACCTGGATTCTGGAGGCTGCCGGCCTGCAGCCAGGCTTTCTGGTCGGCGGCGTGCCACTGGATTTTGGCGTCTCCGCACGCCTGGGTGCGCCCACCCGGCCCGGCGATGGCGACCCGCGCCCCGTGTTTGTGATCGAGGCCGACGAGTACGACACCGCATTTTTCGACAAGCGCAGCAAGTTTGTGCATTACCGCCCCCGCACGGCCGTGCTGAACAATCTGGAGTTCGACCACGCCGACATCTTTGATGACCTGGCTGCCATTGAGCGCCAGTTCCACCACCTGGTACGCACCGTGCCCGCCAGCGGCCGGGTGGTGGCCAATGGCGTCGAGGAGAGCCTGACCCGCGTGCTGCACCAAGGCTGCTGGAGCGAGGTCGTGCGTTTTGGCGCGGCCATCGACGATATGCGCGCCGAGGGTGACCCGTCGAACTTTGAAGTGTTCTACAAAGATGCGCCCGCCGGTAAGGTGCAGTGGAGCCTGAGCGGTGTGCACAACCAGATGAATGCGCTCGCCGCCATGGCAGCCGCCCAGCATGTGGGCGTGGCGCCCGCAGAGGCAGCCCAAGCCTTATCGCGCTTTCAGAATGTCAAGCGGCGCATGGAACTGCGCGGCAGTGCCGCCGGCATCCAGGTCTATGATGATTTCGCCCACCACCCGACGGCCATCCGCACCACCTTGGATGGCCTGCGCCAGCAGGTGGGTGCGCAAACCCGCATTCTTGCGGTGTTCGAGCCACGCAGCAACACGATGAAGCTCGGCACGATGAAGTCGCAGCTGCCCTGGTCGCTGGAATCGGCCGATCTGGCCTTTTGCCACACCGCCGGCCTGGACTGGGACGCTGCGCAGGCGCTGGCCCCGATGGGCGCACGCGCGCAGACTGCAGGGGACATCGACAGCCTGATCGCCCAGGTGCTGCAGGCAGCCCAGCCGGGCGATGTGATCGTTGGCATGAGCAATGGCGGCTTTGGCGGTATCCAGGACAAACTGCTGAAGGCGCTCGCAGCCCGCCACTGATCGGCCGGCGCGACCGCACTCCCCAAGAAAAAGGCGAGCCTCCGGTGCTCGCCTTGGTCTGGATAGCGGTGTCGCACCAGGCCCGCTGCCCTGCCTCAGACAGCGGCCTCCTGCGCTCGATGGCGTTTTACCAGCCACCGGTAGCCCATGGGCCCCAGCACCACGGCCGCAGCCAGCACCCAGAGGACCATGCAGACCGTGCTGGCCCAAAGAATGGACACATCGCCATTGGTGATGGACAGCGCGCGCCGCAGGTTTTGCTCCATCATCGTGCCCAGAACGACACCCAACACCATCGGCGCCATCGGAACGTGGAGCTTGCGCAGCAGGTAACCGACCACGCCGATCGCGACCACCGCCATCAGGTCGAAGGTCGTGGCACTGATGGCGTAGACACCAATGAAGCTGATCGCCAGGATGCCCGGCACCAGCAGCCAGCCGGGGATGGACAGCATCGCGGCAAACACCCGCACCATCGGGATGTTCATCACCAGCAGCATCACATTGGCAATCAGCAGTGAGGCAATCAGACCCCAGACCAGCGCGGGCTGCTGCTCAAACAGCACCGGCCCGGGCGTGATGTTGTAGAGCGTGAGCGCGCCCATCATCACCGCCGTCGTACCCGAGCCGGGCACGCCCAGGGTGAGCATCGGAATGAAGGAGCCGGTCGCTGCACTGTTGTTGGCCGCCTCGGGTGCAGCCAGGCCGCGCATATCCCCCTGGCCGAATTTGGCGTCCGGGTCCTTGTCTTCTATATAGCGCTTCTCGTTGGCGTAGGCCACGGCCGATGCGACGCTGGCGCCAGCGCCGGGCAGCACGCCGAGCACAAAACCGAGCAGACTGCCCCGTGCAGTGCTGCCCGAGGTCAAACGCAGCTCACGCAGATTGAAAAGTTTGCGTTGGCTCGGCGGCACTTCGACGCTTTGGCCCGACAGCTTGTTCTCCAGCATCTGCAGCATTTCAGCGACGGCAAACAAGCCAATGACGACCACGACAAAATCCAGGCCATCGGTCAGGTGCGGAATTCCGAAGGTGTAGCGGTAAACGCCCGAGTTGGCATCCACGCCGATCGTCGCGATCGACAGGCCGATGGCAGCCGCCAAAACGCCTTTGACAGGCTGCTCACCCAGCAGGCTGGTCAGCGCACAAAAGGCAAACACCATCAGGACAAAATACTCTGCCGGACCAAAGGCCAACGCCCACTGCGCCAGAAAGGGCGCAAACGCCGCGATGCCGACGATCGCGATGAGCGAGCCGACAAAGGAGGACCAGGCCGACAGCGACAAGGCCACGCTTCCCAGACCCTGCCGCGCCAGCGGATAGCCATCCAAAGTCGTCATCACCGCTGCGGCCTCGCCCGGCACATTGATCAGAATCGACGTGATCCGGCCCCCATATTCAGCACCCACATAGACTGCGGCGAGCAAGATCAACGCGGTATCTGCCGGCAGGCCCATGGCAAAGGCGATCGGCACCAGCATCGCCACACCATTGGTGGGACCCAGGCCGGGCAGCACCCCAACGATGGTGCCAAAAAAGGAGCCGATCAGTGCGACCAGCAGGTTGGTACCTGAAAAGGCAACGCCAAAACCCAGCGACAGGTTGTCCAGCATCGAACTCATAACAGGCCCTCCAACCAGCCCAGCGGCAGCACGACGTCCAGCACGCGGTCAAAAAGAAAATAGAAAAGCAGGCTCAGGCTGGCGCCGCCGATGCCGCACTGCATCCAACTGCCGCCGAAGAGCCGGCCCACGCAAGCGGCCGTGACAGCCGTTGCCACGACAAAGCCGACGACCTGGAACAACCCGGCATACACCACCACGAGCACCACCATCCAGGCGATGCGCATGTTGGCGCCCAACGGGTTAGGCGCTGCCGGGTTGCCGCCCTTAACGACCAGGCGCAGACCGCACAGCGCAATCACGGCCGCCAGCAACAGCGGAAACGCCCGTGGGCCCACGGGCTCGTAGGCAAAAGGCGCCTCTAGTCCACGCCCAAACCATGCCAAGAAAGCAGATAGCAGCAGTGCTGCCACGCCAAGAACGCGATCATTGAGAACCATCGATATATCTCCGGATGAGTGGCGGCCGCGAACACCTGTCGCTGCGCCGCGAGGGGTAAGAGCCCCTGCCTGCGGCCCCGTGCCGAAGCAAGACCATTGCGCCGCCCTATAGGACAAGGCCTTACTTGAGCAGATCGAACGAGCGGGCCAATTCGCTGTAATGCCGTGTGCGGTCTTTCACATAAGCCTCCAGCTCGGCGCCGGTTTTATTGAAAGGCATGAGCCCCAGCTGTGCCTGGGCTTTGCCGAACTCCGGGGTGGCCATGGCCTTGTCAAAGGCTTGCTGCCACCAGCGGTAATCTGCATCCGACACTTTGGGGCCCACATAGAAGCCACGGATGATGGGCCATTCAATGTTGAAGCCCTGCTCTGCCGCGGTGGGTACCTGGGCAAGCGCACCGGGCAAACGTTCCGAGTGGTAGACCGCGAGCACCCGGATCGGAGCGCCCCCTTCCAGCATCGTGACGGCCTCTGCCGCATCGCCCATGAAGGCCTGGATATGGCCACCCCGCAATGCGGTCACCGCTTCGCCGCCGCCTTCGAAGGCGACAAAGCGCATCTTCTTGTAATCGACGCCGGCGGCACGGGCGGTCAGCGCGGCCTTCATCCAGTCCTGGCTGCCGATGGAGCCACCGGCGCCCAGCACGATCTTCGCAGGGTCCGCCTTGAAAGCAGCCATCAGGCTCGGGAGATCCTGGTAAGGTGAATCCGCGCGCACCATCGCTACGCCATAATCGGCGCCGACGGTGGCCAGCCAGCGCACATCCTCGACGCTGTACTTGCCAAATTTTCCCTGTGCCAGGTTGAGCAGTGAACCACTGGAGAACGCCGCGATGGCTCCACCATCGGCAGGACGCTGGGTGATGATGCTGTTGTAGGCCACCGCACCGATGCCGCCCGGCATGTAGACGATGCGCATGGGCCGCTGCAGCGCTTTGGACTCGCGCATGCCGGTCTGCGCCAGGCGGCAGGTCAGATCAAATCCACCGCCGGGCTGGGCCGGGGCAATGCACTCCGGACGGCGGGGCTCGGTCTGCGCCATCGCGGGCGCCACCGTGCCCGCTGCAAGGGCGGCACTGGTGAAGAGGCGCAAGGCCTGGCCTGATAAACGGCTGGTAAACATATGCTGTGTCTCCTGAACTGGAATGAACGCTTGAGCGCCGTTGCTGCGGTACCGGTCACGACACGCAGGACGGACGGCACGCGAAACCTTGCCTGGCAAAGGAATCACCCTCAAGGTAGACAAAGACTAAACAGATATGGCTTTCAATAGCCTTTCATTTTGGGGTTATTCCTAGGTCTGCTGCCGCCCGTGGCAATCGGAAGCGGCAATGCAAACCCAGCTTCCCCTGGGCATCGTGTCCATTGCTCAACGTCAACTCCGCGCCATGCATGCCTGCAATGGCCTGCACAATGGCGAGCCCCAGCCCTGCGCCTTGTTGGTGCTTTCCAGCCGCGCCACGCCGGAAGCGGCTGCCGGCCCGTTCCCTGTCGTGATCGCTCATCCCCCCGCCACTGTCGATGACGACCAGGCTGATCGATGTGGCATGGCCGATTACCTGCAAGGTGACCTGGCCATGCCTGGGTGTGTAGCGAATCGCGTTATCCACCAGGTTGCTGATGGCTTCGCGCAGCAGCCATTCCACAGACAGCAGCCGGCGCTCCTGGCCGTCTGCAAAACCGTTCAGCTCCAGCCCCAGGTCAATCTGCTTGGCACGTGCCAGCGGCCACAGCGTCGCGACGACCTCTTCCGCCAGCACCACGACATCGACATGGGCAAACTGCGACCGGAGACTGTTGGCCGCCCCGGCATCCCGCGCGCGCGCCAGCGCCAGCATCTGCTGGGTCAGGCGTTCAGCATGTCCTAGACCGTCCTGCATCGCATGCAATGCAGCACGTATCTCGGCCGGGTCTCGCTCACGCAATGCATAGCCCATCTGTGTGCGCAGCAGCGCCAGCGGTGTCCGCAGTTGGTGAGAGGCATCATCCAGAAACTGCCGCTGGGCGGCGGCGCTGTGCGCATAGCGCTCCACCAGGAGGTTCAGCGATTGCACCAGTGGCCGCACTTCTGCCGGCAAGCTGGCGGCGTCGATAGGCGACAGGTCATCCCAGGCACGCGCATCGAGACGCTGGCGCAGGTGCTTCAAAGGCCTGAGTGCGCGCACCACACCAGCGACCAGCAGCACCACACTGATGGCGACCAGCAGCATGTCGCGCAGGATGGCATTCGCCACCATGCGCCTCTCCACCAGCGCGCGCTGCTGAAGATTTTCTGCCACCTGCACGATGATGCGGCCCTGCGGGTTGCCAGACACCGGCGGGTTTGCGAGGCGTGCCCAGGCGGCCACGCGAATCGGCTCGCCCAGGTACATGGCGTCATAGAACTGGGGCACATCGGGTTCCAGTTCGCCATCAGGCAAAGGCAGTCCAGGATTGCCAATTTCGACCAGCCCGTCCTCGGTCGCGACCCGAAAGTAGACCCGGCCATTGACGGTCAACTCGAAGAATTCCAACAACAAATAGGGCTGCTCCACACTGAGGCCGCCGCTGGCCGTGGAGATGTTGTAGTTGATCGCGCGCAGTGCACCGGCCAGCGCGCGGTCATAGGCCTCATCGACCTGGGTGCGCTGGCTGTAGACAGACCACAGCAGACTGCCGCCCATGCCCACCAGCAAGCCCGGCACCAGCCACATCAGCAGCGCAGCCTTGAGAGACTGCGTGCCCCACTGCGCCAGCTCAAGAAAATCCGCCTTCTGCCAGATCATGCTTGCGGCATGGCAGCGCTGGCCACCAAGCGGCTGTGCACTTCTTCAAGGCAGTAGCCCATTCCTCGCAATGTGACAATCTGAACGCCACGGCCAACGAGCTTCTTGCGCAGCCGAAACACCAGGACCTCAATGACCTGGAGATTCACATCGCGGTCTCCGTTGAACACGCGGTCCAAAATACTCTGCTTGCCCACCGGCTCCCCGCTGCGCTGTATCAGGGCCAGCAGCACCGCATGCTCTCGCGGCGTCAGCGGCAGGGTCTCCCCGCCCATCGAAAAGCGCTGCGCTGCCACATCGAACAGCAAAGGTCCACAGGACAGCCGGGGATGGGCCCGCCCCCGGCTGCGACGCACCAGCGCCTGCAGGCGCGCCTCCAATTCATCAAGCAGGCAGGGCTTGGCCAGAAAGTCGTCAGCGCCGTTTTTCAGCGTGCCTACGCGCTCGGTCAAGGAATCACGCGCGGTCAGCACAATCACCGGCGTGCGGTCATCGCGCCCGCGCATGCGCTCCAACACGGTACGGCCGTCCATGCCGGGCAGACCCAGATCGAGCACCACGGCATCAAAATCCTCCTGCTGCAGGCGCAGATCGGCCATCCGCCCATCGCCTGCCCAGTCCACGAGGATGCCGGACTGCTGCGCCAAGCTCCTGGCTAGCCAATGCGCCAGGTCTTGTTCATCCTCCACCAACAGTATTCGCATCGGCTTTTCTCCCAGTGCCATTGACCAGATGACACTGCTGATGCGAATGACACCCTCTCCAGCCCCATTGATAGCGGCTGTTTAACGATGCATTCTCCACAATAGAAAAAACCTGCTTTAGATAAGCAGGTTTTTTTGGACACACCAGCGGGCGTTGGCCCCGCTTTTGCACGTCAGCGCATACCGGACACCCGAGGCCTCAAAACGAGGCCGTCATCGCCTTGGTGTTCACCACCACCGTGGGGCGGCCTACCGCACCCACGCTGGCACGGGCAAACTGGGCCAGCCACTGGGCATCGCCCAGCAACTGCGCGCCGGCCGCCTTGGCAACGACGACGACCTTGTCGACGATCAGCACCTTGCCACTGGCGCGCAATGGCTCGCAGTCCATGCGCAGAAATTCCTGGTCCAGCCAGCGGCGGCCCTCCTCGTTGGACATCGCCTCGTCACTGTCAAAGCCATGGACAAACTCTTGTCCATCCTCGAGCAGAACCCGTACCTCATTGCGCATGACAATCCCTTGTTGATGGTGCTGAGGGGCAAGCAACGGCCCCCAAAGTCGCCAGCTTACACCGTTGCAGCGGCGGTCTCCTCGGTGTTTGCGCGCACCCGGCGGGCCTGCACGGCGTCGGACAGCTCAGCCAGGGTAGCCAACGAATCGTCCCAGCCCAGGCAGGCGTCGGTGATGCTCTTGCCGTATTCCAGGCTGTCCGGGTCGTTCTTGCCCGGGGTGAACTTTTGCGCACCAGCCTGCAGGTGGCTCTCGATCATCACGCCAAACACACTGCGCGAGCCGCCTTCGATCTGCTGCGCGATATCACGCGCGACCTCTTTTTGCTTCTCGTGCTGCTTGCTGCTGTTGGCATGGCTGCAGTCGACCATCAAAGTCGCGGGCAGGTGTGCGGCCTCCAGATCCTTGCAGGCCGCAGCGACGTGGGCGGCATCGTAATTGGGCGTCTTGCCGCCACGCAGAATCACGTGGCAGTTCGTATTGCCCTTGGTGTGCACGATGGCGACCTGGCCATTCTTGTGCACCGACAGGAAGTGGTGCGGGCGGCTGGCCGACTGGATCGCATCGGTGGCGATGCGGATATTGCCATCGGTGCCATTCTTGAAACCCACCGGTGCCGAGATGCCCGAGGCCAGCTCGCGGTGCACCTGGCTTTCGGTGGTGCGCGCGCCAATCGCACCCCAGCTGATCAGGTCACCAATGTACTGGGGCGAGATCATGTCCAGGAACTCGCTGCCGGCCGGGACGCCCTGGCGGTTGATCTCGATCAGCAGCTGGCGCGCAATGCGCAGGCCTTCGTCGATGCGGTAGCTCTCGTCGAGGTAGGGGTCGTTGATCAGGCCCTTCCAGCCGACCGTGGTGCGGGGCTTTTCGAAGTAGACCCGCATGACGATCTCCAACGTGCCTTCGTACTGCTTGCGCACGGCCTTGAGGCGGCGGGCGTATTCCAGCGCAGCCTGCGGATCATGGATCGAGCAAGGGCCGATGATGACCAGCAGGCGGTCATCGGTGCCGGACATGATGTTGTGGATGTTTTGGCGGGTGTTGCTGATCAGCGATTCAACGGGCGTTCCGTTGATGGGGAAGAAGCGGATCAGATGCTCGGGTGGCGGCAGCACAGTAATGTCCTTGATACGTTGGTCGTCGGTTTGGCTGGTTTTCTCGACACCGCGATACCAAGCATCGCTTGTGGGTTGGGCTTGCTGAGTCATCTGAGGATCCTGAATGTGTGGGTGGTTTATGCAACAAAAAACCGCCGGGCTTTGCAGCTTCGGCGGTTGTCTGGGAGGTTTAGGTGCTCGCGCGCTCTTAGACCTCTCGTCCGCCTGGGACAGAGAACCAAAAGTAAAAGGTAAAAGCGCTACGTGCTTGCATGTTTTTCAATGTACCACATCCGCAGGCAGCGTAATTCATCATTCTGTACAAAACGCACAAAAATTGCAAAAATCCCGATTTCCACATTGAAATCACATCAATATATTACCGATTTGTCGTTATACGCAGTTTTATTGCAACCCTCAGAAAGACACGCTGAAGAAAGATGTCTAAAAACAAACGCCTGCGCGGCAGAAGCCGCGCAGGCGCTGGGTTGCATCTGGCTTTTAGCCGCAGACCATCAAGCGGCTGGCGTGGGCCATCAGGCCGTACCGCCGACTGTCAAACCGTCGATGCGCATGGTCGGCTGGCCCACGCCGACTGGCACACTCTGGCCTTCCTTGCCGCAGGTGCCCACGCCACTGTCAAGGCGCATGTCGTTGCCGATCATGCTGACATGCTTGAGGCACTCGGGGCCGCTGCCCACAATGGTGGCGCCCTTGACCGGGTACTGGATCTTGCCGTTTTCCACCCAGTAGGCTTCGCTGGCCGAGAACACAAACTTGCCGCTGGTGATGTCGACCTGGCCGCCACCAAAATTGGTCGCGTACAAGCCCTTTTTCATCGACGCGATGATCTCCTGCGGGTCTTTGTCGCCCCCGAGCATGTAGGTATTGGTCATGCGCGGCATGGGGATGTGGGCATAGCTCTCGCGCCGGCCGTTGCCTGTCGGCTTGACCTTCATCAGGCGTGCATTCATCGCATCCTGGATATAGCCCTTCAGAATGCCATCCTCGATCAGCACATTGCGCTGCGTGGGCTGGCCTTCGTCGTCCACATTGAGCGAGCCGCGGCGGTCGGCGATCGTGCCGTCGTCCAGCACCGTCACGCCCTTGGCCGCCACGCGCTGGCCGATCATGCCGCTGAAGGCGCTCGAGCCCTTGCGGTTGAAGTCACCTTCAAGGCCATGGCCCACCGCCTCATGCAGCAGCACGCCGGGCCAGCCCGGGCCCAGTACCACGGTCATCACACCGGCAGGCGCAGGGCGCGATTCCAGGTTGACCAGCGCCGCCTTGACGGCCTCGTCGACATACTGCTGCACCAGCGCGTCGTCAAAATAGGCCAGACCGAAACGGCCACCGCCGCCGGCCGAGCCCACTTCACGGCGGCTCTTGCTCTCGGCAATCACCGTGACCGACAGGCGTACCAGCGGGCGCACATCGGCCGCCAGGGTGCCATCGGCACGGGCCACCAGCACCACATCGTGCTCGGCTGCCAGGCCGGCCATCACCTGCTTGACACGCGGGTCCTTGGCGCGGGCCAGCTTCTCGACCTTCTCCAGCAAGGCCACCTTGGCGTTGCTGTCGAGGCTGGCAATCGGGTCCAGATCCGGGTAGAGCGAGCGGCTCAGTGCAATCTTCCTGCCCGGCACACGCACTTGGCGCGACTGGCTTTGCGCGCCAATGCTGCGCACCGTATGGGCGGCGTCCAACAGCGACGCCAGCGAGATGTCATCCGAATAGGCAAAGGCCGTCTTCTCCCCGGCGACGGCACGCACGCCCACACCTTGGTCGATCGAGAAGGAGCCCGTCTTGACAATGCCCTCTTCCAGGCTCCAGCCTTCGGCCCGGGTGTACTGGAAGTACAGGTCTGCATCGTCCACCTTGTGGGCGCGGATGTCCGCCAGCGCACGCGTGAGGTGGCTTTCATCGAGACCAAAGGGTGTCAGCAGCAGGCTGCGCGCCATCTCCAGTCGTTGTTCGGTGGAAGCCGCCAGCGGCTGGGCCACAGCAAGGTCAAAAGGTGCATTCATAACGGAGATTTTAGGGCTTGCGCAATGGCCGTGGGCCCATGCGTTGATTTGTGGCGGTCAGCAACGCAGCCGCTGCCTCCCCAGCATCTGCGGCTGACGGGGGTATTTTCAATGGCGGAGCCCCTGGCAACGCTGCCCAAAGGGGCTCACAGGCGCGGCGCCTGCTCCCGCGCCAACTGGCGCTGCGATCTGGCGACCGACATCAGGATGCCCAGCGCCAGCCCCAGGGTGACCATGGCCGTGCCCCCGTAGCTGACGAAGGGCAAGGGGACGCCCACCACCGGCAGGATGCCACTGACCATGCCCATGTTGACAAAGGCATAGGTGAAAAAGATCATCGCCACCGCACCGGCCATCAGGCGGCCAAACAAGGTCGGCGCGCGCATCGCAATGGCCAGCCCGCGCCAGACCAGCAGCAGAAAGAAAAAGATCAGCAGCAGGTTGCCGGCAAGACCGAACTCTTCGGAAAACGCAGCGAAGATGAAGTCGGTGGTGCGCTCGGGAATGAACTCCAGATGGGTCTGCGTGCCTGCCATGAAACCCTTGCCCATGAAGCCCCCCGAGCCAATCGCGATCATCCCCTGGATGATGTGAAAGCCCTTGCCCAGCGGATCCCGGGTCGGGTCCAGCAAGGTGCAGATGCGTTGCCGCTGGTATTCATGCAGCACCACCAGGTCCATGCCGTCTTCGCACAGGTGGTGGCCATAGATGGCGATCAGCAGCAGCCCGACCACGCCCACCAGCACCGGCGGGATGATCAGCTTCCACGACAGGCCGGCAAAATAGATCACCGCCAGGCCGGCGGCCATGACCAGCAAAGAAGTCCCCAAATCCGGCTGTTTCATGATCAGCCCAACGGGAATGATGAGAATCGCAAACGCGACGACAAAGTCGGCCGGGCGCAAGGCCCCTTCGCGGCGCTGGAACCACCAGGCCAGCATCAGCGGCATCGCAATCTTCAGCAGCTCACTGGGCTGGATGACAATGCCCAGGTTCACCCAGCGCTGCGCGCCTTTCTTGGTGATACCGAACAGGGCCACCGCAACCAGCAACGCAACGCCCAAGCCATACAACGGCAACGCAAAGCTGGCCAGCCGGTGCGGAGGGATCTGCGAGACCACCAGCAGGATGCCCAGCGCCAGCAGCATGTTGCGGCCATGGTCGGAAAAGCGGCTGCCATGGTCGAATCCGGCGGAATACATGGCCGTCAGTCCGATGGCGGCCAGCATGCCGATGATGAAGATCAGTGGCCAGTCATAACCGCGCAGCATCGGCAACAGACGCTGGAACAGATTCGGTTTATCAAGAACTTCGGACATGGCCGCCATTATCCCTGCTTGGCACAGAACGCCCGAAAGCGCTAGCGGTAAAGACCGGTTTTACATGTGTCACCCGAACCACATCAATTCAACAAAACAACTAAGGTTGTCAATGCCTTAGCGGTGGCGGTCTGCGCGCTATCATTTGTGCATGACGACCACCCACTTGCTCTATCTGCACGGCTTTCGCTCCTCCCCCCAATCGGCCAAGGCCCAGCGCCTGCAGCGCCATATAGAAGACACCCGCCCGCATGTCGTGTGGTGCGCACCACAGCTGCCCCCTTCGCCCCGGCAGGCAGCCGATCTGCTGCTGGAGACCACCCGCAGCTGGGCCGGCCTGCCTCCCGAGAGCCTGGCAGTCGTCGGCTCCTCGCTCGGCGGCTTCTATGCCAGCTGGGTGGCCCAGCAGTTGCGCTGCAAGAGCGTGATGATCAACCCGTCGACAACGCCCTGGGTCACGCTCGAGCAGCACTTGGGCGAGCAAACCGCCTGGCACAAGCCCGAGGAATCTTTCTTCTTCCGTCCGGAATACCTGGACGAGCTGCAGGCGCTGAATGTCGGCGGCCAGCCCCCCGCTGCTGCCCAGCTGCTGATCGCTGCGATGGGCGACGAGGTGCTGCACTGGCAGGACATGGTGGCGCGCTACCCTGCCGCACAGCTGCTGCTGGACGAGGGCAGCGACCACGCGCTGTCCAACTTTGAGAGCTACCTGCCGCAGATCGACAAGTTCCTGGGCTGGTAAAACCCGCGCCGGCTGGCCCGCCCGCAGGGGGCCGGCCAGAACCCCCACGCAAAAAAACCTGCGGCCGCGCCCCGGGACCATCCCGCATGGGAAAATGCGCGGCTATGTATGCACTGTTCGACGACGCTGGCAAATTTCTGGCCGGCCGTATCCTCTCCGAAGCTGAAAGCTCTGCACAAATTGAACTGGACTCCGGCAAACGGGTCAAGGTCAAGGCCGCGAACCTGCTTCTCAAATTTGACAAGCCCACGCCTGCCGAGCTGATCGCACAGGCGCAAACCCTATCGGACGACATCGACCCCCAGCTCGCCTGGGAATTTGCGCCCGAGCAGGAGTTTGGCTTTGCCGACCTGGCACGCGACTACTTCTCCGAGAACGCCTCGATCACCGAACAGGTGGCCGCGCTCTTCAAACTGTTCGAGGCACCGCACTACTTCCGCCGCGCGGGCAAGGGCCGCTTCAAGAAGGCGCCGGCCGAGATCGTGCAGCAAGCGCTGGCCGCGATCGAGAAAAAGGCCCAGCTCCAGGCGCAGATCGACGCCTGGGCGGTCGAGCTCGTCAATGGCCAGTGCCCGGCCCCGGTGCAGCAGCAGCTCTACAAGATTCTGTTCCGCCCCGACAAGAACGCGCCGGAGTACAAGGCGGTCGTCGAGGCCAGCCGCAAGGCGCAGCTGGCACCGCTGGCGCTGCTGCAAAAGGCCGGCGCTATCGATTCGTCCTACCAGTTCCACTGGCAGCGCTTCCTGTTTGACAACTTTCCCAAGGGCACGGGCTTTCCCGCGGTCACGGCGCCGCTGCCACCGGCCGATTTGCCGCTGGCCACGGTGGAGGCCTACTCCATCGACGATTCGGCCACGACCGAAATCGACGATGCGCTGTCGGTACAGGGCCTGGGCTCTGGCCAGGTGATCGTCGGCGTGCACATTGCCGCGCCTGGTCTGGCGATCGAGCCCGGCTCGGCGCTCGACCACCTGGGCCGCAGTCGCTACTCCACCGTCTACATGCCGGGCTACAAGGTCACGATGCTGCCCGACGAAGTGGTGCAGATCTACACGCTGGATGAAGGCCGCGCCAACCCGGCAGTGTCGCTCTACGTCACCTATGACGAAGCAACGCTGGAAGTGCTGAACAAGGAAACGCGCCTGGAGCGCGTGCCCGTCGTCACCAACTTCCGCTACGACAAGCTCGACCATATCGCCACCGAAGCCTGGCTGACCGATCCGGCGCTGCAGGTCGAAGACACGCCCCAGTCCCTGCTGGACAAGCGCGCCGAGCTGAGCTTTCTCTACCGCCTCTCGCGCCACCTCAAGGCCGGCCGCGAAGAGGTGCGCGGCAAGCCCGAGAACTTCAACCGCCCCGACTACAACTTCCGCCTGCAAGGCCATGGCGACCAGGTGCCCGACGGCACCGAGACCGTGCAGATCTCCGTGCGCAAGCGCGGCGCACCGCTCGATTTGATCGTGGCGGAAGCAGCCATCGTCGCCAACAGCAGCTGGGGCCAGTTGCTGGCCGACTATGGTGTGCCCGGTATCTACCGCAGCCAGGCCAGTCTGGCACCGGGCATCAAGGTGCGCATGTCCACTAAGGCGCTGCCGCACGCGGGCATTGGCGTCAAGAGCTATGTCTGGGCCACCTCGCCGCTGCGCCGCTACACCGACCTGGTCAACCAGTGGCAAATCATCGCCTGTGCCCGCCACGGCGCCACCGCTGCCCTGGTTGCACCGTTCAAGCCCAAGGATGCGGAGCTGTTCTCGATCATCAGCGGCTTTGACGCCGCCTACAGTGCCTACAACGGCTACCAGGCCGGCATGGAGCGCTACTGGACCCTGAAGTACCTGACCCAGAACCACATCAGTGACCTCACCGCAACAGTTATGAAGGAAGGCCCGGCGGGCAGCATGCTGGTGCGCGCAGATGAACTACCATTAGTGTTTCCGGTGCTGGGTGCGCAGAGTCTGCCGCGTGGTGCCCAGGTCCGGGTCAAGCTCGGCGAGATCGACGAGATCACGCTGGATGTGACAGGAACGGTGCTGGAGAGACTGGACGACGAACAGGCCAACCAGGCCGAGACAGAGTCGCCAGAAGACGAGGAGGAGGCTGTGGCTGGGCCCATCGCAATCGCGGTGGACATGAGCGACGGTGAGGACGCGGCGACCACAAAAACCGATTAACCCGGAACCGTGAAGTTTTTGCAATTTCTTCGATCGCTGTCCACGCTGCAACTGGCGCTGGCCGTGTCTGTGCTGGTGCACGCTGCCATCCTGAGCATCCGCTTTGTCGACCCCCAGGCCTTTGACCGGGTGTTCGAGGACACCCCGCTCGAAGTGATTCTGGTCAACGCCAAGTCCAATGACGCGCCGCCTGACAAGGCCCAGGCCGTCGCCCAGGCCAACCTGGCCGGCGGCGGCGAATCGGCCAACAGCCAGGAGCGCGCCACCAGCCCCATGCCCTACTCGGCCATCACCAACATGGGGGATGACTTTGAAGAGCGCCAGCGCCAGCTCGATGCGATGCAGGCGCAGCAGATGCAGCTGCTCGCCGACCTGCGCAACCAGCTGGCCCAGTACCAGCCGCCTGATACGCGCAAGGCCAGCGCAACGCAGGCCGACATCGAGCAGGAAGAAAAGCACAAGCAGCTGCTCAAGATGCTGGCCGAGATCGAAAAGCGCATCCACGAAGAAAACGCCCGCCCCAAGAAGCGCTACATCAGCCCCGCCACGCGCGAAGAGGTGTTTGCCATCTACTACGACCAGCTGCGCCGCAAGGTCGAGGACCGGGGTACCAGCAATTTCCCCGAAGCCGGTGGCCGCAAGCTTTATGGCGAGCTGGTGATGATCATGACCGTCAACCATGACGGCCGCGTGCTGGGCACCGAGGTCTACAAAAGCTCGGGCAACCAGCAGCTGGACCGCCGGGCCGAGGCCATTGCCGTCAGCAGCGGGCCTTTTGGCCACTTCGGGCCCGCGCTGCGCGCCAAGGCCGACCAGATTGCCGTGGTCTCCAAATTCCGCTTCACCCGCGAGCAGACATTGGAAACGGCCAATTTGCAGTAAAGTGGCAGGCGCTTGAGCGGCATCCTGACAGGCGTCGACAGGTCGCCACGGTATCCCCAAGCGCATGCCCTTTTTATGCGATGCGCGGCCAGCGTCCTCAATGCGCAGCCGCCATGGCCCAGGCCCCTACCACCATGCCCCTTCCAGACCGCTATTGCGTGATGGGCAACCCGATTGCTCACAGCCGCTCCCCCCGCATCCACACGCTGTTTGCACAGCTGACCGACCAGGCGCTGGTCTATGAGGCCGAGCTGGTGGCGCTGGACGGATTTGACGCGGCCCTGCGCCAGCTAGTGCAAACAGGCACCCGCGGCATGAATGTGACCGTGCCCTTCAAGCTGGACGCCGCACGCCTGGCCGACAGCCGCAGCGACCGGGTGCGCCGCGCGGGCGCGGCCAACACCTTGGTGGTCGGCGCCGATGGCCGCGTCCATGCGGACAACACCGATGGCCTGGGCCTGGTGGCCGACATCGTGCGCAATGCGGGTGTGACACTGGCCGGCCAGCGCGTGCTGCTGCTGGGCGCCGGCGGCGCCGCTGCCGGTGCGCTGGCACCGCTGATCGCCCAGGCACCGGCGCTGCTCGTGGTCTGCAACCGCACCCATGCCAAGGCCCAGGATCTGGTGGCCCAGCATGCCGACCTGGTCGAGGACTCGGCCACCCAGTTGCTGGCGCTGGAAGCCGGCGCACTCAAAGGCCACTTCGATGTGGTGATCAACGCCACTGCCAGCAGCCTGCAGGGCGCGGCCATTCCGGTGGCTGGCCATGTGCTGCGCCCCGGCGCGCTGGCCTACGACATGATGTACGGCCCCGCTGCCCAGCCCTTTTTGCAATGGGCCGCGCAACACGGTGCCCAGGGCCGCGATGGCCTGGGCATGCTGGTCGAGCAGGCGGCCGAAGCCTTTGCGCTGTGGCGCGGCGTGCGCCCTCCGTCGCAGCCCGTGCTGGCGCAGCTGCGCAGCGAACTGGACGCCCACTGAGCGCAAGCGCCGATGCCCACCCGCTTTCTTCCCGGCAGGCCCCATCCATGAAAGCGATTGCGCGCTGGATCGGATGGGCGCTGCTGCTGGGCATCGCGCTGCAGCTGTTCTTCATCGCACGCATCGCGGTGATGGCCAGCGTGGATCCGGCCTCCACCGCCTTCGAGCGCAGCGAGGCCTGGCGCCAGCTGCGCCAGGACGGGCAGCTGCACTGGCGCCAGCAATGGCGGCCTTTGGCGCAGATATCGCAAAACCTGCAGCGCGCCGTGATCGCTTCCGAAGACGACGACTTTGTCAACCACGACGGCGTGCTCTGGGATGCGATTGAAAAGGCCCGCGCGCGCAATGCCAAGGCCATGGAGCGCGCCGAGCAGCGCCAGGAAAAAGCGGTGGCGCGCGCCCAGGCCCAGGCTGAGCGGCGCGGTGAGGCTTTTGACCCGAGCTCGGTGCAAGCGGGCCCGCCGGTCAAGATCATGGGCGGCTCCACCATCACCCAGCAGCTGGCCAAGAACCTGCTGCTGTCGTCCGAGCGCAGCCTGCTGCGCAAAGGCCAGGAGCTGCTGCTGACCTACAGCCTGGAGTTCCTGCTGACCAAGCAGCGCATTCTGGAGCTGTACCTGAACCATGCCGAATGGGGCGATGGCATCTTTGGCGCCGAGGCCGCTGCGCAGCGCTACTTTGGCAAATCGGCCGCCCAGTTGAATGCTTACGAGGCAGCGCGCCTGGCCGTCATGCTGCCCAACCCTAAGGGCGCGGACAAGAACCCCAACTCCGCCTACCTGAACCGCCGCACCGCCACCATTGCTGCACGCATGCGCTATGCTGAGCTCCCCTGACCGGCGACACCTTCGCTACCCCTTTTGAACCGCATGAGAATCCTTGGTATCGATCCTGGCCTGCAGACCACCGGCTTTGGCGTCATCGACGTCGATGGCCAGCGCCTGTCCTATGTGGCCAGCGGCACCATACGCACCACCACGCTGAACCTGGGCGACCTGCCCGGCCGCTTGAAAATGATCTTTGACGGTATCTGCGAAGTCAGCCAGCGCTACCAGCCGGACATGGCCTCGGTGGAAATCGTGTTCGTCAATGTCAATCCCCAATCGACCCTGCTGCTGGGCCAGGCCCGGGGCTGCGCGCTGACGGCGCTGGTGTCGCAAAACCTGCCGGTTGCCGAGTACACGGCGCTGCAGATGAAAAAGGCCGTGGTCGGCCATGGCCGTGCCGCCAAGAACCAGATCCAGGAGATGGTGCGCCGCCTGCTGCAGCTGCCGGGCCTGCCCGGCACCGATGCGGCCGATGCGCTGGGCCTGGCCATTACCCACGCCCATGCCGGGCTGGCGATGGCGCGCGTGGCCGAGGCCAGCCCCCTGCAGCGCCGCCAGCACGCGATGTACAAGGCCGGGCGCAGCTACTAGCGGACACGGCCCCAGCCAGAGCGGCCCGGCAACCCTCACCGCCCGCAGCGCGCAGGCAAAAAAAAAACCTGTGCATCGCTAGCGTGCACAGGTCTGGCCGGCTACAGGCTCCTTATGCGTGGATCCGTGCGCTCCGTGAAGCAGCGCTCGGCATAAGGTGCAACCACCAAAGTAAGCTTTGGAGTAAGGCGCCCTCTAAAGGTTCGTTGATGGCGCCATGCAAACCCTCAATTATCGCGACTTCGCAGCGCCTCAATAACCATTGATGACAATATTGGCGATCAACCCGGTGCCAATGGCGATCAGCAGGTAGTCACCGCCATACTGGATCCATTGGTAGCCACGGGGTGGTGCACTGAGGCGGTGGCCGCGCCAGTCACCGACAACATAGCTGTAGCCCCTGTATGGAGCTGGCACATAGCCGCCGCGGTACCAGTCGTTGCGCGGACCTACGCCACGGCCACGGTCTGGAACGACCACGACGCGGGGAGGCGGACGGTGGTCATGGCGGTAGTCCCGGCGCTGCTCATGGTAGCGGCGGTCCCGCTCCCGTTCGCGCTCCCAGCGGCGGTGATCGCCGTGGCCACGGCGGTCATCGCGCTGGTAATGGCGGTCACCATGGCGGCCATCAGGCTGGGCCTGTACGGGCGCACTGAAGGCCAGCGCACCGGCCAATGCCAGGGCCAGGCTGCCCAGGCCCGCCAGGCGGCTGAAACGGCTTTGGTGGTTGATCATGACGGAATCCTTTCAGGTGAACCAGCAGTGGCTGGTGCGAGCGGCAAGGTGCCCCCATGGAGGTTTAACGCCCTTCAGCGCGCCACCGTTTACCCGCCGAAGGGCGTACGGGCACCGCCGGCTTCCTTTGTAAAGTTGGGGGGGACGGGGAAAACCGCATGGGCAGACGGCTGGGGCGGGAATGCACGCGCCTGCTGCCGCCCGGGGTTTACCGCACTTTACCTGTCGCGCACCTGCAAAAAACGGCGTGCGGCCTCAGACCATGCGGCCCATAAAGAGCACAGCAAAGAAGGCCAGGCCCGCGACGACGGTCCATTTGATCAGCAGCAGCGACCACTGCCGGTAGCGGCGCTGGCCCGTGCCCAGGTAAAAGCAAAAGCTGAGGGCCGCTAGCAGCACCAGCAGCATGAAGACCCAGCGGAACAGCAGCATCGGTGCCAGCCGCCTTACCAGGCCAGCGCAGATTGCGCGAAGCCCTGCGGGGCTTCACGCACATGGTCGAAGGTGACGATGTCCCAGGCATCCTGGCGCTGCATCAGCTCGCGCAGCAGCAGGTTGTTGAGGCCATGGCCCGAGCGGAACGCGCTGTAGGCGGCCAGCAAGGGATAGCCCACGATGTACAGGTCACCAATGGCATCGAGGATCTTGTGTTTGACGAACTCGTCGTCATAGCGCAAGCCGTCGCTGTTGAGCACCTTGTAATCGTCCATCACGATGGCATTGTCCAGGCCACCGCCCAGCGCCAGACCGTTGGAGCGCAGCATCTCCACATCCTTGGTAAAACCAAAGGTGCGGGCCCGGGCGATATCGCGGCTGTAGTTGCCGATGCCCAGGTCGAACTCATAGGTCTGGCCGGTGGAATCCACCGCCGGGTGCGAGAAATCGATCTCGAAGCGCAGCTTGTAGCCATGGTAGGGGTCCAGGCGCGCCCACTTTTCGGCAGCGCCCTCGCCCTGGCGGATCTCGACCGGCTTGGTCAGCCGCAAAAAGCGCTTGGGCGCATTCTGCAGCTCAATGCCGGCGCTCTGCAGCAAAAACACAAAGGAGGCGGACGAGCCGTCGAGAATCGGGATCTCCTCGGCCGTCACGTCGATATAGAGGTTGTCGATGCCCAGGCCGGCGCAGGCCGACATCACATGCTCGACCGTATGGATGCGCACATCGCCCTTGCCCAGGGTCGAAGCCATACGGGTGTCCACCACCGCTTCGGCGTTGACCGGGATATCCACCGGCTCGGGCAGGTCGACCCGGCGAAACACAATGCCCGTATTGGGCTGGGCAGGGCGCAGGGTGAGCTCGACCCGCTGGCCGCTGTGCAGGCCCACGCCGACGGCACGGGTTAAAGACTTGATGGTTCGTTGCTGGAGCATAACTTGTTGATTTTACGCCGTACGTCCACTCGGGACGCGTAAATATGCCAATCACCCAGATAGCGCAAGCCTTGTAGGACAAACACTTGCCTTGTCGGCCAATCTGTGCACAAAGCCGCCCATGCAGTAACTGCCACGGCAGGCGGCGGACAGCGAACAACCACGCAGCCCTATAAGAACCTGTTCAAACACTGTCGCGGCGCGAGAAGACTTTAAACCGGTTTTAAATAACAACGCGCTGAACCCCCGAAAGGTTTCAGCGCGTCGTATTCAAAGCCGGTCCATCTCACCATCTGGACCGGCTTTTGCGAAAGCCCTGCAAGACGATCAATCCGCCTGCTTGCGCAGGAAGGCAGGGATCTCCAGGTCTTCCATCCCGCTCGACGACATCGCATCGACGCGGGCCGAAGCCGCATTGCGGCCCGTGCGCCAGACCGATGGGGTCTTCTTGTCGGCAAAGTCGTTGGCAAAGGCATTGCCCATCGGCACGGCATTTTGCACACCCAGGCCCGAGACGGGGCTGTTGACCGACTGGGGCGTGTAGGCGATATCGTCGGTACCGGTACGCAGACCGGCGCTGCCCTGGATCACCGAGATCGGCTGGCGCTTGGCCACAGGACGCGACAGGCCAGTGGCCAGCACAGTCACGCGGATCTCGTCGCCCAGCGTCTCGTCGTAAGCCGCACCGAAGATCACGTGCGACTCTGGCGAGGCGTAGGCATTGATGGTGCTCATCGCCTGGCGCGATTCGGCCAGCTTCAGGCTGCCCTTGGTTGCGGTCACCAGCACCAGGATGCCCTTGGCACCCGACAGATCGATGCCTTCCAGCAGTGGGCAGGCAACGGCTTGTTCCGCAGCGATGCGTGCACGGTCCGGGCCGCTGGCCGTTGCCGTACCCATCATCGCCTTGCCGGGCTCGCTCATCACGGTCTTCACGTCGGCAAAGTCGACGTTGATGTAGCCGTGGTCGTTGATGATCTCGGAGATGCCGCCCACGGCGTTCTTCAGCACATCGTTGGCATGCGCAAAGGCCTGGTCCTGGGTGATGTCATCACCCAGCACATCGAGCAGCTTTTCGTTGAGCACCACGATCAGCGAGTCGACATTGGCCTCGAGCTCGCTCAGGCCGCCATCGGCATTGGACATGCGGCGCTTGCCTTCCCATTCGAAAGGCTTGGTCACCACGCCCACGGTCAGGATGCCCATCTCCTTGGCCACGCGAGCGATCACCGGCGCAGCGCCGGTGCCGGTGCCACCACCCATGCCGGCAGTGATGAACAGCATGTGCGAGCCCACGATCGCAGCGCGGATGTCTTCGATCGCGGATTCGGCAGCCTCGCGGCCGTTCTCAGGCTTGCTGCCCGCGCCCAGGCCGGTTTCACCCAGCTGGATCACGCGGTGGGCATGGCAACGCTCCAGCGCTTGCGCATCGGTGTTGGCCGAAATGAATTCGACACCTTGCACGCTGTTGGCGATCATGTGCTCGACCGCATTGCCGCCACCGCCACCGACGCCGATCACCTTGATCTGGGTGCCTTGGTTGAATGTGTTGCCTTCATACATTTCGATGGTCATTGCCTGCTCCTCTCGCTCTCGCGTCAACATGAGAAAAATGGGTTACGAATAATTCACTCTTTAATGAACATTGGTTGCTTGGTGGCCCTTTAGGTCTCCAAGGGTCATACCCTTTGAGCCTTGAAGGGCTGCTTTGCGCCAGCCAACAAGTGGTGTCATGCATGGTTAAAAGTTCCCCACAATAAAGTCCTTCAAACGCCCAAATGCCGATTTCACCGAACCGGACTTCTGGGCCACCTTGTAGCCACGCATGCGGGCCATGCGGGCCTCTTCCAGCAGGCCCATGACGGTGGCAGCACGGGGCTGCGCCACCATCTCGGCCAGGGTGCCGGAATACTTCGGAATGCCGCGCCGCACCGGCTTGAGGAAGATGTCTTCCCCCAGCTCGACCATGCCCGGCATCACCGCGCTGCCGCCGGTGAGCACAATGCCCGACGACAGCACCTCCTCATAACCAGACTCGCGGATGACTTGCTGCACCAGCGAGAAAATTTCTTCGACGCGCGGCTCGATCACGCCCGCCAGCGCCTGCTTGCTCAACAGGCGCGGGCCCCGGTCACCCAGACCGGGCACATCCACCTGCGTATCGGGATCGGCCAGCAGCTGCTTGGCGCAGCCGCTCTCGACCTTGATGTCCTCGGCATCCTTGGTCGGCGTGCGCAGCGCCATCGCGATGTCGCTGGTGATCAGGTCACCGGCAATCGGGATCACCGCCGTATGGCGGATCGCGCCACCGGTGAAGATCGACACATCGGTGGTGCCCGCGCCGATATCGACCACGGCCACACCCAGTTCGCGCTCGTCATCGGTCAGCACCGCCTGGCTGGAGGCCAGCGGGTTGAGCAGCAGCTGCTCCACCTCCAGGCCGCAGCGGCGTACGCATTTGATGATGTTCTCGGCTGCGCTCTGCGCGCCGGTCACGATGTGGATCTTGGACTCCAGGCGCAGCCCGCTCATGCCGATGGGCTCGCGCACATCCTGGCCGTCGATCGCGAACTCCTGCGGCTCCACCAGCAGCAGGCGCTGGTCCGAAGGGATGTTGATCGCCTTGGCGGTGTCCAGCACGCGTGCCACATCGGCGGCCGAGACTTCCTTGTCCTTGACGGCCACCATGCCGCTGGAATTGATGCCCCGGATATGGCTGCCGGTGATGCCGGTGTAGACCCGCTGGATGTTCAGGTCGGCCATCAGCTCGGCCTCCTTGAGCGCCTGCTGGATGCTCTGCACCGTGGCATCGATGTTCACCACCACACCGCGCTTGAGCCCGTTGCTGGGCGCAACGCCCAGCCCGGCCAGCTTGAGCTCGCCATTGCCCAGCACCTCGGCGACGACCACCATGATCTTGGCGGTGCCGATGTCCAGGCCGACTACCACGTCTTTGCTATCTCGCGCCATAGTCAGTTGCCCTCGCTGATCAAGTGATTGGTATGGTTCATGTTTCGCATCTCTGTGTTCTATTTTTTGACTGGCGCCCGGCCCGATGTCGGGGTGCCCGTGGTCACCCCCTGCATGCGTACCGCATAGCCCCCGGCATGGCGCAGATCCGCCGACGTCAGCGATGCCACGCTGCGCCTGTAGGTACCGGTGACTTCAGGCAAAGATTCAACAAATTTACGTACCCGCTCGCTCAGGACCTCCTCCCGGCCCTGGCCCATCTCGATGACCGCGCCGGACTGCAAGGTGGCCTTCCAGCTGCCGCTGTTCGACTCCGCCAGCGCCACCAGCGCGTTGTCCAGCTTGGCGTAGATCGGCGCCAGCGCCCGGAACATGGCCAGCACCTCTTGCGAGCGCCCGGCCGGGCCCGACAGGTGCGGCAGATGCAGCAGATCCGGGTCGGTGGAATCGCCTTCGAACATCTGGCCTTCGCTGTTGAGCAGCCGGGACTCGCCTTCGGCGCCCCAGATTGCGGCCGCGTCCTGCTCGGTGATCGTCACCGCCAAGGTGCTCGGAAACTCGCGCTTGATCCGCGCCTGGCGCACCCAGGGCGCCTGCTCGAAGATGCGGCGTGTCTCATCCAGGTCCATCGTGAAGAAGTTGCCCTTGAGCGATGGCATCACATTGGCCTGCAGCGACACCGCGCTGTTGTGCTCCATCTCGCCCTGCACCACGATGCGTGCAATGCTCAGCGCCGGATGGTGGATGGCCCAGCGCACCCCTGCCAGCACCAGCAACGCGCCGCAGCCGAGGAACAATGCCGTGGCCAGCATGTTCATCAGCTTGACGTCGAAGGGGACTGGCATGGTCTGCTCCATGGATCGCATCTCCTTGTCTTACAGCTCCGCGCCTTGGGCCGCATCGGTCGATGCATGGGCCACCAGGTGCAAACACAGGTCTTCGTAGCTCATGCCGGTGGCACGGGCGGCCATGGGCACCAGCGAATGGCTGGTCATGCCCGGCGAGGTATTGATCTCCAGCAGGAACAGCTGCTGGTCCGAGGCACGCACCATCACATCGGCACGCGACCAGCCCCGGCAGCCCAGGGTGCGGAACGCCTTCTCCGCCAGGTCGCGGATCGCCGTCTCCATCTCTGCAGGCAGCCCGCTGGGGCAGAAGTACTGGGTGGTGTCGGTGAAATACTTGTTCTGGTAGTCGTAATTGCCGTCCGGCGCGACGATCTTGATCACCGGCAGCGCCTTGGCGCTGCGGCCCTGGCCCAGCACAGCGCACGTCGTTTCCATGCCCTCGATGAACTGCTCGCACAGCACTTCGGGGTCATAGCGGGAGGCCAGCGCATAGGCCTGGGCGCATTCTTCAGGGCTGCTGACCTTGGACAGGCCAATCGTCGAGCCCTCGCGTGCGGGCTTGACGATCATCGGCGCGCCGAGCGCGGCCAGCGCATCGCGCGTGTCCTGCTCGCTGGCGGCCATGCGCCACTCGGGGGTGGACAGGCCTTCAAAGCGCCAGATGCGCTTGGTCATGATCTTGTCCATCGCGATGCTCGAGGCCATCACGCCAGGGCCGGTGTAGGGAATGCCCAGCAGCTCCAGCGCGCCTTGCACCGTGCCGTCTTCGCCATGGCGGCCATGCAGCGCGATGAAGCAGCGCGCAAAGCCTTGCTTGCGCAGCTCGCCCAAATCCTGCTGCGACGGGTCAAACGCATGCGCGTCCACGCCCTTGGACTGCAGCGCAGCCAGCACGCCCTTGCCGGACATCAGCGACACCTCGCGCTCTGCCGAGCTCCCGCCCATCAGCACCGCGACCTTACCCAAGGCCTTCACATCAATATTGTTCATGGTTTCACTCATACCGCGCTCCCTTGCGGCGCTACACGCTCTTGCCCATCGGCCAATGCCATCACCTTGGCAGCCACCGCACCAATCGATCCCGCGCCCATGCACAGCAGCACATCGCCGTCCTGCGCCTGGTCCAGAATCTGCTGGGGCAGGCTGCTGATCTGCTCGACAAACACCGGCTCCACCTTGCCAGCCACACGCACCGCGCGTGCCAGCGCACGGCTGTCGGCTGCCACGATCGGTGTTTCACCGGCGGCATAGACCTCGGCCAGCAGCACCG
This sequence comes from Comamonas sp. SY3, assembly GCF_041730275.1. NCBI lineage: Bacteria > Pseudomonadati > Pseudomonadota > Betaproteobacteria > Burkholderiales > Comamonadaceae > Comamonas > Comamonas sp. SY3. Next base: position 41,410 of record NZ_JBGTYN010000015.1, read on the forward strand.
CATCGGCGCCGCCCAGCACCTGGACAAAGTCCTCAAAGCAATCCCGCGTGCGGGTGTAGCGGTGCGGCTGAAAGGCCAGCACCAGCCGGCGGCCCGGAAACGCGCCGCGCGCGGCCGCAATGGTGGCAGCCATTTCGACAGGGTGATGGCCGTAATCGTCAATAACCGTGAACTCGCCGCCATGGGGCAGCCGGGCCTGGCCATAACGCTGAAAACGGCGGCCCACGCCCTTGAAGCCTTGCAGCGCCCGCTGCAGGGCCGCGTCATCAATGCCGATGGCAGCGGCCACACCCACCACCGACAGCGCATTGAGCACGTTGTGCTCGCCAGGCAGGTTCAGCACCACCTCCAGATCGGGCAAGGGCTGGGCCAGGCGGCGCTGCACGGTAAAGCGCATCTGGCCGTTGTCGGCCTGCAGGTTCACGGCGCGGATCTGGGCGTTCTCGCTCAGGCCGTAGGTCGTGACCTTGCAGGCCACGCGCTCGATGATGTCGCCGACGGCCGGGCTGTCGATGCAGACCACGGCATTGCCATAAAAGGGCATGCGGTTGAGAAAGTCGACAAAGGCCGTCTTGAGCCGGCCAAAGTCATGGCCATAGGTGTCCATGTGGTCGGCATCGATGTTCGTGACCACGGCCATCACCGGCAGCAGGTTCAGGAACGAAGCATCCGATTCATCGGCCTCGACCACGATGTACTCGCCACTGCCCAGGCGCGCATTGGCGCCGGCGCTGTTGAGCTTGCCGCCAATGACAAAGGTCGGGTCCAGGCCGGCCTCGGCCAGCACGCTGGTCACCAGGCTGGTGGTCGTCGTCTTGCCATGGGTGCCGGCAATCGCGATGCCCTTGCGCAGGCGCATCAGCTCGGCCAGCATCAGCGCGCGCGGCACCACCGGAATCCCCATGGCCCGGGCGGCCACGACTTCGGGGTTGTCGGCCTGCACGGCCGTCGATGTCACCACCGCCTGGGCACCGGCGATATGCGCCGCATCGTGGCCCACAAAGGTGGTGATGCCCGCATCGCGCAGATGCGCCATGGTGCTGCTGTCCGACAGGTCCGAGCCCGAGACGGCATAGCCCAGGTTGTGCAGCACTTCGGCAATGCCGCTCATGCCTGCACCGCCAATACCGACAAAATGAATGCGTTGGATGGCGTGTTTCATCGTGCCACCTCCGCGCAGGCATCCGCCACCACCTGGGCGGCTTCCAATTTCTGCATTTTCTTCGCCTTTTGGGCCATGTCCACCAGGCCCGTCCGCTGCATATTCTCTAGCATCTGAGCCAGGTTTTCCGGGGTCAGAACGCTTTGTTGCACCAACCAGCCGGCGCCGGCATCCACCAGAAAGCGCGCATTGGCCGTCTGGTGGTCATCGACCGCCGCGGGAAACGGCACAAACACCGCCGCGGCGCCCACGGCGGCCAGCTCGGTCACCGTGCTGGCGCCTGCGCGGCAGACGATGACATCGGCATCCGCATAGGCCTTGGCTGCGTCGTCGATGAAAGGGGTCAGGCTGGCTTGCACGCCAGCGGCCGCATAGTTGGCCTGCAGCGCATCGATCTGCTTGGCGCCGCTTTGGTGGGTGACCACCGGGCGGGTCTCGGGCGCCATCAGCGCCAGCGCCTGGGGCACCACCTCGTTCAAGGCCTTGGCACCCAGACTGCCGCCCACCACCAACAGCTGCAGCGGGCCGCTGCGGCCGGCAAAGCGCTGTGCCGGTTCGGGCTGCTGCAGGAACTCGGCACGCAGCGGATTGCCCACCCACTGGCCGCCAGCAATCGCATTCGGGAAGGCGCTGAACACGCGCTGGGCCATGCGGGCCAGCAGCTTGTTGGCCATGCCGGGCACCGAGTTCTGCTCATGCAGCACGATCGGCACACCGGCCAGCCTGGCCGCCAGGCCGCCTGGCACGGTGATATAGCCGCCCATGCCCACAACCACATCGGGACGGACCTTGCGCAGCACGGCGCGCGCCTGCTGCAATGCCTTCAACAGGCGCAGCGGCATGCCGGCGAGCGAGCGCAGGCCCTTGCCGCGCACGCCCGAGAACGCCACCCGCTCCAGTGCAATGCCCTGGGGCGGCACGAGGCGCTCTTCCATGCTGTCGGGCGCGCCCAGCCAGTGCACCGTCCAGCCACGGCTGCGCAGCTCCTGGGCCACGGCCAGGCCGGGAAAGATATGGCCGCCGGTGCCGCCCGCCATGATCAGTGCCGTCTTGCCGCTCATGATCGCGCCCCCCCGGCACCCATGGCCTTGTTTTCGCAGTCGATGCGCAGCACGATGGCAATCGCCACCAGGTTCATCAGAATCGCCGACCCGCCGAAACTCATCAGCGGCAAGGTCAGTCCCTTGGTGGGCAAGGCGCCCAGGTTCACACCGGCATTGATGAAGGTCTGGAAGCCCAGCCAGATCGCAATGCCTTGCGCCACCAGGCCGGAGAAGATGCGGTCCATGCGGATCGCCTGGCGGCCGATTTCCACGATGCGGCGTATCATGAAGAAGAACAGACCCAGCAGCGCAATGATGCCGACCAGGCCCAGCTCTTCGCCGATCACGGCCAGCAGGAAGTCGGTATGGGCTTCGGGCAGCCAATGCAGCTTCTCGACGCTGCCACCCAAGCCCACGCCAAAGATCTCGCCCCGGCCAATGGCAATCAGCGAATGCGAGAGCTGGTAGCCCTTGCCCAGCGCATGCTTTTCGCTCCAGGGGTCGAGGTAGGCAAAGATGCGTTCTCGCCGCCATTCCGAGGTCATCACGATCAGCGCAAAGGCGGCCACCAGCACCAGCGCAATCAGGAAGAACATGCGGGCGTTGACGCCACCCAGGAACAGGATGCCCATGGCGATCACGGCGATCACCATGAAGGCGCCCATGTCGGGCTCGGCCAGCAGCAGCGCACCGACAATGCCCACGGCCAGCCCCATCGGCAGCACCGCGCGGAAGAAGCGCTCCTTGACCTCCATCTTGCGCACCATGTAATCGGCGGCATACATGATGACCGCGATCTTGGCCAGCTCGGACGGCTGGAAGTTCATGATGCCCAGCGAGAGCCAGCGGCGCGCGCCATTGACCACCGTGCCCACATGCGGAATCAGCACCGCAATCAGCAGCAGGATCGAGGCGATGAACAGCCAGGGCGCCCAGTGCTCCCAGACCTTCATCGGGATCTGGAAAGTGAGCACCGCTGCGACAAAGCCCAGGCCCACGCTCATCAGGTGGCGCTGGAAGAAGTAGTAATGGGCAATCTTGCCAAAGCGCGGGTTGTCCGGCATCGCGATCGAGGCCGAGAACACCATGACGATGCCCCAGGACAGGATGGCCACCACCAGCCAGATCAGCACCTGGTCGGCTCCAAAGATATTGGTCGTGTTCGATGGGGTCTGGCGGTATTCATTGCCGCCGACACGCACCGGCAAAATATCGACAGGCTTTTCCCCGGCCGGTTTGAACCAGCCCGAAAACCTGCCGCGCAGTCCGGTCTCGGTGCTCATGGCTGCACCTCCAGACTGGTGCCGCGCTCTTCAGCCAGCGCCGCCACGGCCTGGCAAAACACCTCGGCGCGGTGGCCGTAGTTCTTGAACATGTCAAAGCTGGCGCAGGCGGGCGACATCAGCACCGCGTCGCCGGCGACGGCCTTCTGGCTGGCCAGCAGCACGGCTTCGTCCATGCTGGGCGCGTGCAGCAGGGGCACACCGGTGTCGGCCAGTGCAGCCTCGATCAGCGGCGCATCGCGGCCAATCAGCACCACGGCGCGCGCATAGCGCAGCACAGGCGCGGCGAGCGGCGAGAAATCCTGGCCCTTGCCCTCGCCGCCCAGGATCAGCACGATGCGGCGCTCGGCACCCAGGCCCATCAACGCGGCCACGGTGGCACCCACATTGGTGCCCTTGCTGTCGTCAAAATATTCCACATCGCTGACGATGCCGATGGGCTCGACCCGGTGGCGCTCGCCCCGGTATTCGCGCAGGCCAAACAGCATCGGCGCAAAACCGGCCCCTGCGGCATGGCCCAGCGCCAGCGCAGCCAGCGCATTCATCGCGTTGTGGCGGCCCCGGATGCGCAACGCGTCAGCAGGCATCAGCCGCTGCAGGAACACATCGTCCGCTGCCGTCTGGTTGCGCTTGTTGCTGGCACTGTTGCCATCGTCCTGTGCACGCACCAGCCAGGCCATGCCGTTGACCACTTCCAGGCCATAGTCGCCCGGCTGGGTGGGCAGATCCAGCCCAAAGCTGATGTGCGGGCGCAGTTGAGGGCGCTGCAGCTTGATACGCACCGGTGGCGGCAGCATGGCCATCACGGCCGGGTCGTCGCGGTTGAGCACCATCAGCGCATCGCTGCCGAAAATCTTGGCCTTGGCGCCCGCATAGGCCGCCATGCTGCCATGCCAGTCCAGGTGGTCCTGGCTGAGGTTGAGCACCGTCGCTGCCGTCGGGTTGAAAGCATGCGCATCTTCGAGCTGGAAGCTGGACAGCTCCAGCACCCAGGCCTGCGGCAGGCTTTGCGCATCGATGTGCTGCGACAGCGTGTCAAGCAGGCTGGGGCCGATATTGCCGGCCACAGCGGTGGACATGCCGGCATGGGCCAGCAGCTGTCCCGTCAACGAGGTCACCGTGGTCTTGCCATTGGTCCCCGTGATCGCCAGCACCTTGGGCACATAGCCATGCGCCTGGGCCAGCGACTGCAGGGCCAGGCTGAACAGATCCAGCTCACCGCTGACCGGCAAGCCAATGGCGCGCGCCGCATCGACGACAGGCGCCACCGTCTCGGGGCTCAGGCCGGGCGAGCGGTAGACCACGCGCACCGGCTGGCCATCGACCAGCGCGGCGGTCAAAGCGCCCGCGACAAAGCGCACATCGGGCAGCTCGCTGCGCAGCTGTGCCAACTGGGGCGGAGCCTCGCGTGTATCGGCCACCGTCACCTGGGCGCCGCAGCGCGCACACCAGCGCGCCATCGCCAGACCGGAAGTACCCAGGCCCAGAACCAGCACATGCTGTCCTTGCAGCGCATGCTCCTGCCCCTGCGGCCACTGCGCAGGCACCGGGGCATAAACCACCTCGGCCTCCTGCGGCTGTATATCCACGGCGGTCACTTCACTGCTGGCCGCATCGGACACGCCAGGATCGGCAAAAATCTGCGCCACAAAGGCGGCCGCGTCCTTGGCGGCCGTCAAGGTCGACACATCGGGAACCGGCGCCATATCCACCGCCGGCGCTTCGGCAGCCGGCGCCGCTGCTGCATCTGCGGCATCGGTGGCGACCGCGGCTGACTCATCTGCAGCAGCCTCCACCGGCATGCCATCCGCCAGCAAAGGCTGCTCCAGCGGTGGTGCATCGGCGCCAGGTGCTGCCGCTTCAGGCTGCAGCCCGTCAGGCTGGGCCACGCCTGCCGCAGACACCGGCGCCACTGCTGGCGTCAACGGCGCAGCCGCAGCCTCTGCCGAGGGATCAAGGGGGTGGAGGTGCTCGGTTGACATGGTGCTCACCGCAGCTTCAGGGTAGACAGACCGATCAGACACAGCAGCATCGTGATGATCCAGAAACGCACAACGACCTGGGTCTCGCGCCAGCCGCTCTTTTCGAAATGGTGGTGCAACGGGGCCATCTTCAACAAGCGGCGGCCTTCGCCATAGCGCTTCTTCGTGTACTTGAACCAGACCACCTGCATCATCACGGACACGGCCTCGGCCACAAAGATGCCGCCCATGATGGCCAGCACAATCTCTTGCCGGACGATCACCGCAATCGTGCCCAGTGCGCCGCCCAAGGCCAGCGCGCCCACATCGCCCATGAAGACCTGGGCCGGGTGGGTGTTGAACCACAGGAAGGCCAGGCCTGCGCCGGTCATCGCGCAGCAAAACACCAGCAACTCACCGGTGCCGCCAATGTGCGGGAACAACAGATAGCGCGAGAAATTGACGCTGCCGGTCACATAGGCGAACACGCCCAGGGCCGAGCCGACCATGACCACCGGCATGATGGCCAGACCGTCGAGCCCGTCGGTCAGGTTGACTGCATTGCTGGCACCGACGATGACCAGGTAGGTCAGGATCACAAAGCCCAGCACGCCCAGCGGGTAGTTCACCTGCTTGAAGAAGGGCACCATCAGGCCGGCATTGGGTGGCAGATCCAGCGAGAAGCCCGATTGCACCCAGCTGACGAACAGGCTCCAGACCTCGGCATTGGTGTTCTCCGAGATACAGAAGACGAGGGCCAGCGCTGCAGCCAGACCCAGCACCGACTGCCAGAAATACTTTTCGCGCGAGCGCATGCCTTCGGGGTCCTTGTTGACCACCTTGCGCCAGTCATCCACCCAGCCAATCGCACCAAAGCCCCAGGTCACAATCAGCACGATCCAGACAAAGCGGTTGGACAGGTCAAACCACAGCACCGTCGAGATCGTGATCGCCAGCAGGATCAGCACGCCGCCCATCGTCGGGGTGCCGCTCTTGCTCAAATGGCTTTGCATCGCATAGCCCCGGATGGGCTGGCCGATCTTCAGCGCCGACAAGGTACGGATGACGCGGGGACCGGCCACCAGGCCGATCACCAGCGCCGTCATCGCCGCCATCACGGCGCGGAAGGTCAGGTACTGGAAGACGCGCAGAAAGCCGAATTCGGGCGACAGGCTTTGCAACCAGCTGGCGAGCACTATCAGCATGCGGCCTCCTCACGGGCGCTGGGCCCCTTGTCTGCGCACGACTGCATCGCCTGCACCACTTGCTCCATCTTCATGAACCGCGAACCTTTGACCAACACACTGCCCAATTGAGGCATCAATTTGCACACCGCATCCTGCAACGCAGGCATGCTCTCGAAATGCTGAGCGCCATCGCCAAAGGCCTCGGCGGCCGACTGGCTTTGGGCGCCCAGCGTAAACAACTGCGTAATGCCTTGCTCGCGGGCGAGCGCGCCGGCCTCGGCATGGAACTGGGGTCCTTGGTCGCCCACCTCACCCATGTCGCCCAGCACCAGCAGCCGGGCTGCGGGCAGCTCGGCCAGCACCTCGATCGCGGCTTTGACCGAATCCGGGTTGGCGTTGTAGCTGTCATCGACCACCGTCAAGCTGCGGCCCGCGACGGGTATCGCCAGCGCACGTGAGCGGCCCTTGACCGGCTCGAACGCCGACAGGCCCCGGGCAATGGCCGCCAATGGCACACCGGCGGCATGGGCCGAGGCGGCCGCTGCCAGTGCATTGCGCACGTTGTGGCGGCCGGCAATCTGCAGCACCACCGGCGCCGCGCCATCGGGCAGGTGCAGCTGCAGCTGCCAGGCGCCATCGCGCCACAGCACATCGCTGGCATAGGCCTGGGCACCATCGGCCTGTTCGCCGAACAAACAGGTCGCCCGGCCCGCTGCCAGTTCCTGCCACAGCGGGGTATAGACATCGCCGGCAGGGAACACGGCCACGCCATCGGCCGGCAACGCTGCCAGCACGCTGCCGTTTTCACGGGCCACGGCTTGCACCGTGTGCATGAACTCCTGGTGCTCGCGCTGCGCGTTGTTGACCAGGGCCACCCGGGGCTGCGCCATCGCGGCGAGCACGGCGATTTCGCCAGGGTGGTTCATGCCCAGCTCCACCACCGCAGCGCGGTGCGCAGCCGTCAGGCCCAGCAGGGTCAGCGGCACGCCAATCTCGTTGTTCAGGTTGCCACGCGTGGCCCAGGCGGCATCGCCAGCATGGGCGCGCAGGATGGACGCCAGCATCTGGGTGACCGTGGTCTTGCCGTTGCTGCCGGTCACTGCGATCAGCGGCAGCGCAAACTGGGCACGCCAGCCGGTGGCCAACGCCCCCAGCGCGGCCAAGGTGTCGGGCACCACAATGCCGGGCAGGCCTGCGTCGGCAGGGTCGGCATGGCACAGCGCAGCCGCTGCGCCGGCCGCTTGGGCCTGGGCCAGAAACTGGTTGGCATCAAAGCGCTCGCCTTTGAGCGCCACAAACAAATCGCCCGCCTGCAGGCTGCGCGAGTCCGAGTGCACGCGCAGCAGCGGCACGGCACCATCGCCCACCAGGCGGGCCTGGGGAACAAGGGGCTCAATGAAGCCCAGCGCCTGCTGCAGGGTCATCATGCTCATAGGGGTTCTTTCCGCTTGGCCAACGCAGCACGGGCGTGCGCGGCATCGAGAAAGGGCAGCTTCACGCCGGCCACTTCCTGGTAATCCTCATGGCCCTTGCCGGCCAGCAAAACCACATCCTGGCTGGCCGCGCGCAGCACCACCTCGTCGATGGCGGCTGCCCGGTCGGCCTGGACATGCCAATGCGCATCGGGCGTCATGCCGCGCAAAATGTCGTCGATGATGGCCTGGGGCTGCTCGCCGCGCGGGTTGTCGCTGGTCACCACCACCTCGTCTGCACCTGCCTGGGCAATGCGGCCCATCAGCGGGCGCTTGCCGGCATCGCGGTTGCCACCACAGCCAAACACACACCACAGCCGGCCGCCGCGCTGCGCAGCCAGCGGGCGCAGCGCCTGCAAGGCCTTGTCCAGTGCATCGGGGGTGTGGGCATAGTCGATGGCCACCAGCGGCGCACCGGGCTGGCCGACCTGCTCCATGCGGCCCGGCACTGCCGCCAGCACCGCGCAGGCCTGCGCAGCCTGCTCCAAGCTCGCTCCCAGCACCCGCAGGCTGGCCATCACCTGCAGCAGGTTGAGCACGTTGTACTGGCCAATCACCTGGCTGTGCAGGGTCACGGCAGCACCTTCGGCGCCGGCCTCTACGACGTCGAACACCAGACCACGGTCGCCCGCGCGGATGGACCGGGCAGACAGACGGGCCTGGGTGGAGTTATCCACCGAGACGGTCCACAGATCCAGCGCGCGCCCAGTCAACGAGGCCGCCAGCGCCGCGCCCCGGGCGTCGTCCAGATTGACCACGGCCGATTGCAGGCCCGACCAGTGGAACAGCGCCTCCTTGGCGGCCCAATAGGCATCCATGCTGCCGTGGTAGTCCAGGTGGTCCTGCGTGAAATTGGTGAAGATGGCCAACCGGATACGGGCGCCCGCCAGGCGGTGCTCGGCAATGCCGATGGACGAGGCCTCGATCGCGCAAGCGCCGTAGCCGGCATCGGCAAAGCCCCGGAAGGCGCGCTGCAGCAGCACCGGATCGGGGGTGGTCATGCCGGTCACATCCAGCTGGTGCGGCGGTATGCCGACACCCAGGGTGCCGACCATGGCGCAGCCCCGGTGCTGCAGCACGCCGGCTTCGCAGAGCTGGCTGACCGCCTGGGCCAGCCACCAGCTGATGCTGGTCTTGCCATTGGTACCCGTCACGGCCAGCACATCCAGCTGCTCGCTGGGCTGGCCAAACCAGGCGCTGGCGATCGGGCCGGTGGCGGCCTTCAAACCCGGCATGGCCGCAACCGGCATGCCTTGCATATCAAATTGATCGAGGCCCGCCTGCTCCACCAGGCACGCAGCGGCGCCGCGCTGCACGGCCTGCGCCACATAGGCGCGGCCATCGTTGACGCCACCCGGCCAGGCGATGAAGGCATCGCCGGCCTGCACCTGCCGGCTGTCGGTTTGCAAGGTGCCGCTGGTCACACGCTCGCGCAGCCATTCAACGGCGGCGGCGGTGCTGTGGACAGTGGTCACGGTCGTGGTGGCGCTCATAGCGGCTCCTCCACATCGTTGGCCACGATCTGCGGCTTGACAGACATATCGGGCTGCACCCCCATCAGGCGCAAGGTCTGTTGCACCACCTCGCTGAAGACCGGGCCGGCGACGGTACCACCGTAAAAGCTGCCCTGGCTGGGTTCGTCGACCATCACGGCGACGATGATGCGCGGGTTCTCAATTGGCGCAATGCCGGTGAACCAGGCGCGGTACTTGCCTGCGGCATAGCCCCGGCCCTGCTGCTTGCGGGCCGTGCCCGATTTGCCGCCGATGGAGTAGCCGACCGTCTGCGCCTTCTGGCCCGTGCCACCTGGGCCAGCGGCCAGCCACAGCATGTGGCGCACCAGCTCGGCCGTCTTCTTGGAGAACACCGGCGTGCCTGCGGGGCGGCCACTGCGCTTGAGCATGGTTGCCGGAATCACATTGCCGTCGTTCGAGAATACCGTGTACGAGCGCGCCATCTGGAACAGCGAGGCCGACAGGCCATAGCCATAGGAAATGGTGGCCTGCTCGACGGGCTTCCAGCTCTTCCAGGGACGCAGACGCCCACTGGCCGCACCAGGGAAGGCAATCTGGGGCTTTTGCCCGTAGCCCAGCGCCGAGTGCACATTCCACATCTCCTGCGCCGACATCTTCTGCGCCACCTTCAACGCACCGACGTTGCTGGATTTCTGGATCACACCGTCCACCGTCAACGCACCATAGTTGTGGGTGTCGCTGATCGTGAAACCGCCGATCGCATAGCGGCCGGGCGTGGTGTCAATGATGGTGTTGTTCTTGACGCGGCCCAGCTCCAGCGCTGTGCCCACGGTGATCGGCTTCATGGTCGAGCCGGGCTCGAAGGTGTCGGTGATCGCGCGGTTGCGCAGCTGTTCACCGGTCAGGCGCGAGCGGTTGTTCGGGTCGTAGCTGGGGTAGTTGGCCAGCGCCAGCACTTCGCCGGTGTGCGCATCCATCACCACGACGCTGCCGGCCTTGGCCTTGAAGGCAGCAACCTGGTCGCGCAGCTTCTGGTAGGCAAAGAACTGCACCTTGCTGTCGATCGACAGCTGGATGTCCTGGCCCTCCTGGGGCGGCGTCTCCACACCGACGCCGTCGACGATGCGGCCCAGGCGGTCCTTGATCACCCGGCGCGAACCGGCCTTGCCGCCCAGCTCGGTATTGAAGGCCAGCTCCATGCCCTCCTGGCCCTGGTCTTCCACATTGGTGAAGCCCACAACGTGGGCGGCTGATTCGCCTTCGGGATACTGGCGCTTGTATTCCTTGCGCAGGTAGATGCCCTTGACATCGAGCGCCTTGATCTTCTGCCCGATGTCCCAGTCAAGCTGGCGCTTGATCCAGACAAAGGACTTGTCCTCGTCGGCCAGCTTCGCATCGAACTGCGCCTTGGGCATGCCCATCAGCTTCGCAATCTCGGCCAGCTTGCCCTTGATGGCCGGGTCGTCCTGGTCCACATCTTCCGGAATCGCCCAGATGCTGGCCGCAGGCACGCTGGAGGCCAGGATCAGGCCATTGCGGTCAAGAATGCGGCCCCGGTTGGCCGGCAGCTCGATCGTGCGGGCAAAGCGCACCTCGCCCTGGCGCAGGAAGAAATCATTGCCGATGACCTGGACATAGGCGGCACGGCCGATCAGACCGGTAAAGGCCAATGCCAGACCGATCATGATGAAGCGGCTGCGCCACATCGGCGTGCGCTCGGCCAGCAAGGGACTGGTGGAGTAGCGCATGTCCTTGCTCATGGTGCCACCGCTCCAGCGCCCGGCTCAGACACGTAGACAGTGACCGCAGGGGTGGCCGTCTGCATGCCCCATTTCTCGCGGGCCAGTTGCTCCAGCCGCAGCGGCGTGGCCTGTGCCCGCTTTTCCACCTGCAGCCGCTGGTGGTCGGTCTCCAGCTGGCGCGACTCGGCCAGCGCACGGTCAAGCTCGGTGAACAGCTTGCGCGATTCATACTGCGACTGCACCAGCGCCATCGCGCTGACGATTGTCACCATGAGCAGCAGAATGTTCAGGCGCAGCAGCACGGCGCCTCCTTGTGGCATCGTCCGGGCAGGCGGCGCGTGGTCATGCAGCCACCTCGGTGCGTTCGGCCACGCGCATCACCGCACTGCGGGCGCGTGGATTGGCGGCCACTTCTGCGTCGCTCGGCTTGATGCGGTCCAGCGCCTTGAGCAGCATCGGCTTGGGCGCGGCAAAGGGTGCGCGGCGGTCGAACACCTCTTTGGAATGCTTGGCAATGAACTGCTTGACGATGCGGTCTTCCAGCGAGTGAAAGCTGATCACCACCAGACGGCCGCCGGGCGCCAGCACGCGCAGGCTGGCCTCTAGCGCCTGCTCGAGCTCTTCAAGCTCGGCATTAATGAAAATCCGAAGAGCCTGGAATGTCCGCGTGGCAGGGTTTTGCCCAGCCTCGCGGGTCTTGACTGTGCCAGCCACGAGCTCGGCCAGATCGGCAGTGGTGGCGACTGGCGAGCCAGCCTCCCGCCGCGCAACAATCGCCTTTGCAATGGGCCCAGCAAACCGTTCTTCACCGAAGTCACGTATCACCTCCGCTATTTGCTGTGTTTCCGCCTCTTGCAGCCACTCGGCCACACTCTGGCCACGGGTGGTATCCATGCGCATGTCGAGCGGGCCATCGAAGCGGAAACTGAAGCCGCGCTCGGGACTGTCGATCTGCGGGGAGCTGACCCCCAGATCCAGCAGCACGCCTGCCACCGAAGCGGCGGGCAGCTGTGCCATGTGGCTGAAGCCCTCATGGCGAATGGAAAAACGGGCGTCCGCAATCTTGCCGGCCTCGGCAATCGCTTCGACGTCCTTGTCAAAAGCAATGAGCCGGCCCTCGGCCGGCAACTTGGACAGCACCAGGCGGGAGTGCCCGCCTCTGCCAAAAGTCCCATCGACAAAGACCGGGTCCATCGCAACCCTGGCCTCCAACAAGGCGTCTACGGCCTCGTTCAGCAGGACGGTCGTGTGCAGGTAGTTCTTGGTTTCCACATGCACCTCAGAATGCAAAGTTATCCAGGGCATCGGGCGGCAGATTCTGCAGGGCTTCCGCCTCCTGCTTCTCGTATGTCGCCTTGTCCCACAATTCAAAATGGCTGCCCATCCCCATCAGGATGGCGTCCTTGGTGATGTTGGCAGCAGCGCGCAGCTCGGGAGAGACCAGTACACGGCCAGTTCCATCCATCTCCACATCCATCGCACTGCCGAGAAAAATCCGCTTGAGCACCTGCTCACCCATCTTCACCTGCGCAATGCGCGCGCTGAAAACCGCCCATTCATCCTGGGGGAAAATCATCAGGCAACCATGGGGGTGGCGGGTAATCGTGAGAGTCGGTCCGGGCTTGGTCAGCGCGTCACGATGCCGGGTCGGTATCGACAACCGACCTTTCGCATCGAGACTGAGTGAAGAAGCTCCTTGAAACACGGCGTGGACTCTGGTTGGGGTTTCGGAGGACAAGCAAGTGCACGATTTCCCACAAAACTGCACTTTTCCCCACTGTATCAGGAATTCCTGATCGCGCCACACTCCACCACAATGATTTGCAATGAAAATACAAGTAAATCAATAACTTATAACGTACTTCACGCAAAATCCGCTATGAAATTCTCTTTATTTGATAGGCACTTACAATCGCCTCTATATCCAGACTCTTAGCAAAATTGGCAGAACCGGCGATGAGCAGCTTCCGGCCTTTTGTTACAAAAGTAGAAGCTCTCCTACACGCCCACATGTGGCGCTTGGCCCAAAAGCAAGTGCCCGCCAACCAGGGCGGGCACTTGCAGCAAACTGCGCCACAAAGCGCAATCAGCGTTAGAGAATGTAACGAGACAAATCTTCGTTCTGGCTCAGGGAACCCAGGCGCTGGTCGACATAGGCAGCGTCGATCACCACGGTCTGCCCACCCAGCTTGACGGCATCGAAGCTGATCTCTTCGAGCAGACGCTCCATCACGGTCGCCAGACGGCGAGCGCCGATGTTTTCAGTCCGCTCGTTGACATCAAAGGCAATGCGCGCCAGGCGCGTGATGCCCTCGGCCTCGAACTGCAGCTTCACGCCTTCAGTGGCCAGCAGCGCTTCGTACTGCTTGATCAGCGAAGCATGGGTCTGCGTCAGAATGGCCTCGAAATCCTGCACCGACAGCGAACCGAGCTCCACCCGGATCGGAAAACGCCCCTGCAGCTCAGGGATCAGGTCGCTGGGCTTGGCCAGGTGGAAAGCGCCGGAGGCAATGAACAGAATGTGGTCCGTCTTGACGATACCGTACTTGGTCGACACCGACGTGCCTTCGACCAGGGGCAGCAGATCGCGCTGAACCCCCTGGCGGGAGACATCGCTGCCGCTGGTTTCCTGGCGCGTCGCGACCTTGTCGATCTCGTCGATGAAGACGATGCCGTTCTGCTCCAGGTTCTCGATCGCGCGGGATTTGACATCGTCCTCGTTCACCAGCTTGGCCGCCTCCTCATCGGTGATCAGCTGCAGCGCTTCGCTGATCTTGAGCTTGCGGACCTTGCGCTTTTCCTGGCCCATCTGGCTGAACATGCCGCGCAGTTGCTCGGCCATCTCCTCCATGCCCTGGGGTCCCATGATCTCGAGCTGCGGCTTGGCCTCGGCCACTTCGATCTCGATCTCCTTGTCGTTGAGTTCGCCCTGGCGCAGTTTCTTGCGAAATACCTGGCGCGTGCCGGTATCGGATGCGGCCTCGCCGGTGCGCGCGGGCGGCAGCAGCGCATCCAGGATGCGCTCTTCGGCGGCGTCCTCGGCACGCACGCGCAGTTTCCTCACATCCGATGCACGGGTTTGCTTGACCGCCACTTCAGCCAGGTCACGGATGATGGCATCCACATCCTTGCCCACATAGCCCACCTCGGTGAACTTGGTCGCCTCGACCTTGATGAAAGGCGCATCGGCGAGCTTGGCCAGGCGGCGGGCAATTTCCGTCTTGCCGACACCGGTGGGGCCGATCATCAGGATGTTTTTCGGGGTGATCTCCTGGCGCAGGCCATCGGCGACCTGCTGGCGGCGCCAGCGGTTGCGCAGCGCGATGGCGACTGCGCGCTTGGCATTGGCCTGGCCAACGATGTGGTTGTCGAGTTCGGAAACGATTTCCTGGGGTGTCATCGAGGACATAGTGCAAATTCCGGTTGGCACCCGCCGGGCAACGGGTGCAGCTGTCGATCAGTGGGAGCGGGCGGCCTGCAGGGGTGCAGCGGCCTGCAAGGCGCTTACAGGGTCTCGATGGTGTGGTGCATATTGGTGTAGATGCACAGCTCACCGGCGATGCCCAGCGATTTGCGCACCACCTCTTCGGCCGACAGCTCGGTGTTGTTCAGCAGCGCCTTGGCCGCCGAATGGGCATAGGCGCCTCCAGATCCAATGGCCACAATGCCTTGCTCGGGCTCCAGCACATCGCCATTGCCAGTGATGATCAGCGAGGCCGAGTGGTCAGCCACCGCCAGCATCGCTTCCAGACGGCGCAGCACCCGGTCGGTGCGCCAGTCCTTGGTCAGCTCGATCGCTGCACGGGTCAACTGGCCCTGGTGCTGGTCGAGCTTGGCCTCAAAACGCTCGAACAAGGTAAAGGCGTCGGCCGTGGCGCCGGCAAAGCCGGCCAGCACCTTGCCGCCATAGAGCTTGCGCACCTTGCGCGCGGTGCCCTTGACCACAATGTTGCCCAGGGTGACCTGGCCGTCGCCGCCGATGGCGACCTGGATGCCTTGCGGGGTTTCGCGCCGCACGCTGAGAATGGTTGTGCCGTGATACTGTTCCATAGTTCTGCCTATATAGAGCCATGCACCCGTTTTCCAAGGCGCCAGCGGCAGGGCAGGCGCAAATTAAAAAACGCACCCGAGGGTGCGTTCGTCGCGAGGCATCGCAGCCCCTTCAGTTCTCGCGCTGGTTGACGATGGAATGCTCGTTGATGCCAATCAGGTTGAAGAACACAGCATTCAGACGGTGCAGATTGCCAAAGCGCACAAGCACATTCTTCTGCTGGCATTCGGCCACCCAGTTCAGCACCGAGCCGGCGGCCACAAAATCGATGCGCATCAGGCGGTCGCAGCGCACGGTGAACGGCATGTCGGGCTGCACCATCGGGCTGAAGGTGTCCAACTGCCGGGAAACGTCCCCTTCGACAACGCCTTCAAGCACGGCCTGCGGGCTGTCGGCAACCGCTGGCTTTCTCTCCGGCAGATCCAGCACCATGGACAAATCGGGGGCGAACGGTGCGCCAGAGCGGGTGCTGTCACTGCTCATCTCTGCCCGAGGCGGCACCCAGGACGGTGGTGATACCTCATAGGTAATGCAGTAATCGAGCGCAGCGGCTTCAAAATCCTGCTCCAACCGCAGCAATCGCAGCAACGCCATGCGCAGCGACCACAGGTCCTGGCGCACCTGGTTGTCACCAACAGGTGTTTGCGCTTCGAGCACCGACAACAACTGGTCTGCCCCGGCAAACACCAGGCGCACATCCGGCTTGTCCGCCCAGGCGCGAAACTGTGCCAGCAACGGCACTACCGCCTCGTCGCGCACCTCGGTCACGCGGGACCAGTTCAAGGTCCAGGGTGGCGCAAAGCGCTTGAGGTTGCCCAACAGGCCATTGAGTGCAGCAACACTGAGCACCGGCGGAGCCTGCCAGTTGAGCAGCCGCACCTCTTCTGCCGGCGCATCCCCCCCTTGCAAAGCCTTGGCGCCCAGCTCCTGCGGCATCGAAAACCACACCGGTGCCGAGCGGCCGTATTTGCTGGCGAACTCGATCGCATGGAAGTCAAACTTGGTCTGGTCGCCGGTCGCACGGTAGAGGTCGAACAGCGTCAACCAGATCGTCAGCTGGCCCATCAGATCGCCTCGGCGCTGCTGCACCAGCGCCAGCAGCGATGCCTCGGCGCCCGCTGCATCACCATTGGCAAACAGCACTGCCGCCTCTTCGAGATCGGTATCGTGGATGAAGCGGGCGGATTCGACCTGCGCATCGAAAGCGGCTGGAGGCAAGGTGGCCTGCGCAGGAGCCACTGCAGGCACTGCGGCAGCCTCGGCGGGTTCTGCGGCCAGCGGTGCAGCAGCAGGCGCAACCGGCACAGGGGCACTGGCAGGTGCAGTTTCAGTCGTAGCGCTGGGCGCGGCCGCCGGCGCACTGGCGCTGTCGCCCGACCACCACTGCTTGGACATCTGCCGCTCGATCTGGTTGATTTTCTCGATGGTGTGCGAAGGATGGGCAGGCTTGCCCGCGGCAATGGCAGCGCCATCGGGCGCGGCGCCGCCTTCGAGCATCGCTGCCGAGCTGGCAGCGCCCAGGCCATCGGCGCCTGCGCTGCTGGACTTGTTGGCCTCGCGACGGATCTTGCGCAGCTGGTCAAACTCCAGCTTGCGCACAAAGTCGTTGCGGCGCTTGCGCTCCATGATCTCCTTGAGCGCCTGTTTGGAAAACTGCGCCTCTGGATTCTCCGGCTCCGGCGTCTTGTCCAGCTCCGACCACTGTGTCGTGGGTTTGGTAACAAAGCGCACCACTTTGGACAACAAACCCTTGTTTGGCTTCTGAGCCTCACTCATGGTTACTCCCTCCCCTTATGTGTCCGGTGCGCTGCCTCAGCTTCAGTCACCAAACATTTTTTGCTTCAGTTCGCGGCGCTGCTGCGCCTCCAGTGACAACGTGGCCGTAGGACGCGCCAGCAGACGGCCCACACCAATGGGCTCACCCGTCTCGTCGCAATAGCCATAGTCACCCGCATCGATGCGGCTGATCGACTGGTCGATCTTCTTCAAGAGCTTACGCTCGCGGTCGCGCGTACGCAAGACAAGCGCATGCTCTTCCTCAATGGTAGCGCGGTCTGCCGGATCGGGCACGACGACGGTGTCTTCGCGCAGGTTTTCCGTCGTGGCATCGGCATTGAGGTGGATACCGGTCTTCAGTTCCACCAGCTTCTTGCGAAAGAACGCCAACTGGATGTCGTTCATGTATTCGCTCTCCGGCATGGACAGCACCTCATCGTCAGTGAGGGTGTCTACCGTCTTGGACTTCCAGGCATTGGCCAGCTTGGCGTCGCGTTTAGGGATGGTTTGCGTAGTGGTAGGCATAGTTCTCTCGACTGGCTAGCGCAGTTCTTACATGCGACGGATGTCCGTCTCGTTACAAAAGGTGCCAAGCCCGGCAGGCTCAGCCCCCTGATCAACTCGCCCGGATCCGGCAGGATCCTGGCACATCTATGAAGTCGGGCAGGTGCCCGCATCTCCGTCATCTTGCAGGCCGACGCCACTCGCTGGCAGCGTTCAGCTCGCTTGCACAAGCCTCCTTCTCCATCAACGCTGTGCACGGGCCCCTGCCCCTGCGCCACAGCGCCCTCTCATCGACATCTCTTGGGTCAAGCACGGCCCCGTGCCTTACCGCTTGCCTGCTTTGCTGCATTTCGGGCCGCGATTGTATATGGCATCGCGGCACGGCAACAAGTGATTGCAGCCCCGATGCAACGCGGGGTTTCCCCGAGGGCTAGCGCTGGCAAAGCCTGCGGCCGGGATCAGGCCTCGACCACGCACTGGTCCAGACCTTGGCGCAGGATGTCCTGCGGCAGATCGATGCCAATGAAGACCATCTTGCTCTGGCGGCGCTCGTCGGCACCCCACTCGGGTCCCAGATCGCTGCCCATCAGCTGGTGCACGCCCTGGAAAATGACCTTGCGGTCGGTGCCCTTCATCGCCAGCACGCCCTTGTAACGCAGCATGCGCGGGCCATAAATGTTCACAATGGCGCCCAGGAAGTCTTCCAGCTTGGCCGGGTCAAAGGCCTTGTCGGCACGGTACACAAAGCTCTTGACGTCGTCGTCATGGTGGTGGTGGTGCGGATGGTTGCAGTGTTCGCCATGCTCGTGGTCGTGGCCATGGTCGTGACCGCAGTTTTCGTCGTGCACATGGTCATGGTCGTGGCCGCAATGCTCGTCATGCACATGCGCGTGGTCATGGCCTTCTTCCTTGAGGAAGTCCGGGTCGATGTTGAGCGTGGCATTCAGGTTGAAGCCGCGCAGATCGAACACATCCTTCAGCGGCACATCGCCAAAATGCACCGCACGGATCGGTGCGCGCGGGTTCATGTGCTTGAGGCGGTGGACCAGCGCGTCCTTGTCGGCCTCGCTGACCAGGTCGGTCTTGGACAGGAAGATCTGGTCGGCAAAGCCCACCTGGCGGCGTGCTTCCTGACGGGTATCGAGCTGCTGGCCGGCATGCTTGGCATCCACCAGGGTGATGATGGAGTCGATCAAATAGGTTTCGGCGATTTCTTCATCCATGAAGAAGGTCTGCGCAACCGGGCCGGGGTCGGCCAGACCCGTGGTCTCGATCACGATGCGCTCGAAATCCACCATGCCCTTGCGGCGCTTGGCGGCCAGCAGCTGCAGCGCTTCGCGCAGGTCTTCACGGATGGTGCAGCAGATGCAGCCGTTGCTCATCTGCAGAATCTGCTCTTTCGATTCCGTCTTAAGGATGTCGGTGTCGATGTTTTCTTCGCCGAACTCGTTCTCGATCACGGCGATCTTCATGCCGTGCGACTCATGCAGCACGCGCTTGAGCAGCGTGGTTTTGCCCGAGCCCAAAAAGCCCGTGAGGATGGTGACTGGAATGAGTGACATAGGACCCCTGATAGTTACACATAAGGTGGCCAACGCAAGCCGCGCCACGCGCCCGGCCTGTCCGCCCACCGGCCCATCGCGCAAGCACAGGCCTTTGTATCAAACACCGTTATGTGGGGCCATGCCAGGCAATATCAAGACCGCTGCAGTAAATTCTGTGGCCATGCCAGAAGCGGGCTATTGTTGCATGTTTTGCCTGCGGCCTGGCCGCAGGCATTGGCCTTCATCAAAGCCTAGTGAGATCGATTCAATTTGCTATCAAATTAATACCAACCTGCAGCCAGCTGCACACTGCGGGCATATTCCCGCCCTGGGCCCTTTAAAACCGCTCGTAACCCTGCAGATAGCGCCATTGCCCTGGGGGCAGCTTGCTCAGCGATATCCGGCCGATCCGCAAACGCTTGAGCGACACCAGCTCCAGTCCGAGCGCGGCGCAGATGGCGGGCAGCCATTCAGGGGCTACGCGTTTGAGCGCAAATCGCAGATGGGTCTCGTTTTGCCAGCTGGCCTTGAGAGGAGGCAGGCGCTCGCCATCCACATACAGACCATTGGCCAGCAGGGCCAGGCCCTCCTCGATCATCTCGCCCTGTACCTCGGCCAGGCATTCCTGCTCCAGCAAGTCGGCCTCGTCGCTCAGGTGGCGGATGATGCGTGGATCCTGGCTGTAGACCACCAGGCCGCTGGCAGCGCGGGGAATGGGCAGCAAGAACTGCTGGTGGCGAAAATGGCGCGGCAAAGGCCGAACGGGCTGCGGCGTGTCTACCTCAGCCAGGTTCTCCGGCGTCAGCAGGTCCAGTGCACTGAGGCCGGGGCGGCCGGACTCCAGCGCGCGCAGGCTGTAGCCCGCCGGCTTGTGCAGCAGCAAGGTCACCGGCTGGATCGGACGCAGATCGGCGCCTGGCTGCAACACGACGGTCTGGCTGGGCAACACACGGGCACCGGGAGTGTCCTGGATCTGGCCATCCACGGTCACAAAGCCGGCATCGATATAGTGCTCGGCCTCGGCGCGCGAGCAACCGATGTCGCTCGCCAGGCGCTTGGACAGGCGAATGGCTTTGGGGTCTTGGGCTTGCATGGGCGGCAACACTGCGGCGTGGCACGGTACCGCACCATCCGCTCCTTCAAAAATAGCAAAGCTCTGCAGCTGCAGAGCACATGGGCTATTTTAAGCGCCTGCCGTCGCCAGCGCCCTGCGCGGGTACTGCGAGCCCGGGCCGGCTCAAGCGGGCGCAAAACGCAAACGGAACCGTGCACCGCCTCGGGACGAGCTTTCGGCATGCGCCACGCCCCCCTGCAACTCGGTCAGCGCCTGCACAATGGACAGCCCCAGGCCCGAGCCCTCCCGCTTGCGCCGCCCCGGCGCCATCGCAAAGCGCCGGAAAGGGTGGGCCCGCAACTCCTGCGGCAGGCCAGGGCCGGCATCGCTGACCAGCAGCTCCACCCAGACATGCCCTTGCGCATCCCGCGTACTGCGCACTTCCACCTCCAGCCAGTGCCCGCTGGCCGCGTGGCGCAGCGCATTGCCGACCAGGTTGGCAATGATCTGGCGCATGCGCAAAGGGTCGGCGCGGATCACGCTGATGGCATCGTCCTCGGGCAGTACCTGCGACAGCGCCATTTCGGCCTGCTGCAGCTGAGGCTGGAGCTCCTGCAGGCTCTCGCGCACCAGCGCGCCCAGACTCAGACGCTCCTTGCGCAGCGACATCTCGCCCGCCTCGGCCATCGCCAAGGTATGCAGGTCGTCAATCAGCCGGCCCAGGTGCTCGGTCTGCGCCAGCAGCAGCCGAAACTCCAGCTCGCTGGGGACGATGACGCCATCGCACATCGCATGCAAATGGGTCTTGAGCACCGACAGGGGCGTGCGCAGCTCATGCGAGATGGACGCGGCCGAGGCCTGGCGCTCGGCATTGAGCTTTTGCAGCGCATCGATCATCGCGTTGAAGGTATGCACCACCTCCTTGAGCTCGCCGTGCGCGCCCTCCTCGACCACCCGGGTCGAGCTGAAATCCCCGTGCGCCACACGCTGCGCCACCTCCACCATCGATGCCAGCGGCCGCGTGATGTAGCGCGATACAAAAAAGCCCATCGCCAGGCCAAACGGCAGGCAGACCAGCAGGCCGATGAACAGCGACACCTGCTCGCCAAAGAACACCTCGCCGCGCCAGTATTCACCATAGATCTGCATCGCGCGCGGGCTGTTGTCCAGGTCGCGCTCGATCAGGTCATCGAGCTCTACCCGCACCGATGTGGGCAGGCTTTGGTAGAACTGGTTGTACTGCACCGCGTTGAACGCCCAGGCACAGGCGCTCAGCAGTGCAATCGTGCTGAGCAGGGTGCCGGCGATCCAGAAGCCAAAGCGGACCCAGATGCGGTTCAGTCCCCGGGCCATAGACGGTATCCAATGCTGCGCACGGTCTCGATCAGCTCTTCCTGGCCGGCCAGCTGCAGTTTGCGCCGCAGCTTGGACAGGTGCGAGTCGATGACCCGCTCCAGCGCATCGCTCTCGGGCAGGCAATGCTCGATCAGCTGCGCACGGGAAAAGCAGCGCCGGGGCTGCGAGGCCAGCAACGCCAGCAGGCGGAACTCGGTCAGTGTCAGCGGCAACGGTATGGCCTGCCCGGCCAGGTCATAGACCCGGGCGCTGTGCTCGGCCGGGTTGATCTCCAGCGCGCCTACGCGTATCGGCGCCATCGGCACGGACGCAGCCTTGGGTTGGCTGCGGCGCAGCACCGCACGCACGCGCGCCACCACTTCGGCGGGGTTGAAAGGCTTGACCACGTAATCATCCGCGCCCAGGCGCAGGGCCACCAGCTTGTCCACATCGTCAGCCAGTGCCGTTACCATGATCACCGGGGTCTGGCCCTGGTCGCGGATAAAGCGCAGTACGTCGACACCGTCCATGCCGGGCAGATGGATGTCCAGCAGCACCAGGTCGGGCTGGTGTTGGCGGAAAAGCTGCACGGCCTGTTCGCCATCGCGCGCAAACAAGGTGCGCAGACCATCGCGCTCCAGGTAGGCCACCAAGATCGTGGCGATGCCGGGCTCGTCCTCCACGACGAGCACCAGCGGAGCCGCCACAGGTGGCGTAGGTAGTTTCATCGCGGACGCATTCACAAATAGGCTCCAGCGGCACCATCAAAAAGAGGCCCGCACGCTGTTGAAACAAGCCATTATGACCGTGCCGACCGCCTGCTGCACGCCTGGGCGGCCTCCATGTTTCCTCCATCAATTGTGCAAGCTTGCGCAAGCTTGGCAGGGTTGAATGGACCGCATATTTGTCCTGCCTGCGCGGCCAGGCCGCCACGGCCGCCACCGGCCAAGAACCGACTCCATTGCACGTGAAACCCTTGTTCTGCAAAACACTGCTGGCACTGGCACCCGCCGCTTTGCTGGCCGGTTGCATGACGCCGCCGCAGCCCTCGCTCCAGCCCGACACCCCGGCGCAGTGGCGCCAGGCGGGCACCAGCGCGGCCGATGCGCGCGCCATCCAGGCCGCCGATCTGGCCGCCTGGTGGAAACTCCTGGACGACCCGGCCCTGGACAAGCTGGTGGAGCAGGCGCTGGCCCAGAACCTGGACCTGGCCCAGGCCCAAGGCCGGCTGCAGGCCCAGCGCATCCTGCTGGGCATGGCCACCGCCGCCTACAAGCCAGAGCTCACTGCGGGCGTGCGCACGCTGCAGGACGTGGCCGCGCTCGACTCCTACTTCCATGCCAGCCTGGACATGAGCTGGAACCTGGGCCTGTTTGGCGCTGCTGAATCCACCGCGCTCGATGGCCAGGGCCAGCTGCTCGATGCCCAGGCGCAGTTGCAAGCAGCCAAAATCCAGCTCGTCGCCAATGTGGTGCAACGCTATCTGGAGATCTGCGTAGCGCAGCAGCAACGCTTTGGGCTGGACCAGCAACTGCAGCTCGATACGCGCCGGCTGCAGCTGCAGCAGGTCCGGGTGCAGCAGCGCATGGGCAGCACCGAGCAGGTGCAGCAGGCCCACCTGGAACTCAACCGCAGCCGCGGCCAGGAGGCCGAGCTGCTGCAGCACCAGGCGCGCGCCGCGCATGCGCTGGCGGCGCTGCTGGGCCGCAGCGAGCCCGACGCCGCCTGGCTGGCCGCCTCCAGCACCCCCCACATCCCCAGCGCAGCGGCGCTCAAGCTGCAGGTGCTGCCGGCCGAGCTGCTGCGCAGCCGCCCGGCCATCCTCGCGGCCGAAGCCGCGGTGCAGCGCGCCGCTGCCGCTGCGGGCCTGTCGAACTCGGCGCTCTACCCCCGCTTTGCGCTGGGTGGCTCGCTGCTGTTCTCCTACAACCTGACGCAAAACCGCCGCTCCAGCTCCAACCACGAGCCCATGCTCGGCCCGGTCATCGACATTCCACTGTTCGACTGGGGCCGCCGGCGTGCGCAGGCCGATGCCGACGCGCTGCAGATGGACAACGCCGTCAAGGCCTACCGGCAAAGCGTGCTGGACGGTGTGGCCGAGGTGGAAACCGCACTGGCAGGCCTGAGCGCACAACAGCTGCGCCAGCAGTCGCTGGCTGCCCAGACGCCGCTGCTGCGCAGCCGCGCCCAGCAGCTGCAGCGCCGCCAGCAGCTGGGACTGGCCAGTGAGCTCGACACCTTGGAGCCGCGCCGCCAGCTGCTGCTGCACCAAAGCCAGCAAAGCGTGGCCCAGGCCGCACAGGCACTGGCCTTTGTGGCCCTGTTCCAGGCGCTGGGCGGCGCCCCGCTGCCAGCGCAAGCCCCACCTGACACGCCGGGAGCCACACGATGATTGCCCTGGCGCGCAAAACCCTGGTCTACGAGTGGCGCCGATTTGTCCCGTCGGTCTTCGCGGTGGGCTTTGCCGGTGTGCTGCTGGTCATGCAGGCTGCGCTGGTGCTGGGCATTTTCAGCTCGGCGGCGATCTACATCACCGCCAGCTCGGCCGATCTGTGGGTCGGCTACCCCGGCACCCAAAGCGTGAACTTTGGCCGCAACATCGGCCCGGATGTGGAAATGCGCCTGCGCATGGATCCGGACATCCGCGCGGTCGAACCGTATGTCTGGGTGGATGGCGACTGGCGCGCCGACCAGGGCACGGGCCAGGCCGCCGGTGCAGTATCGGTCTACCTATCGGGCATCTCCACCTCCGGCACCGCCATGGTGTTCGACCGGGTCATTGCGCCGTGGCAGCGCAAGCTGCTGCGCGAGCCCGGCGCCGTCATCGTGGACCGTGCCGATCTGGCCAGTCTGGCCACCCATGAGGGCGGCACCGCCTGGATCAACAACCACCGCGTCCGGGTGGTGGCCGCCGTCGATGGCTTGCGTGGTCTGGGAGGCGTCAACGTACTGGCCTCGCTGGAGAACGCACACCAGATCGCGGGCAGTGCCCCCAGCCAGGGCAGCACCTACCTGCTGGCGCGCGTGCGCAAAAGGGTGGACAACCACGCCGTGCAACAGCGCCTGAGCAGCGAGTCGCGCAGCTTCGGCCCGCACGAAGTCTGGACTGCCGACAGCTTTGCGCACCGCTCCCAGCGCTACTGGATGCTCGATACCGGCGCCGGTGCCGGCGTGCTGTTCATGGCCATCGTCGTCTGCCTGGTCGGCGCTGTCGTCACCAGCCAGTCACTCAAGAGCGTGATCGCGGGTTCGGTGCGCGAATATGCGGTGCTCAATGCGCTGGGCGTCAGCCGTGCAGCGCTGGGCCGGGTGGTCGTGGAGCAGGCATGCTGGATCGGCGCCGCCGGCCTGCTGCTGACCACCATCGCCAGCGTGGCGCTGGTCTCGCTGGCCCAAGTCTACCGGGTGCCTGTCGCGCTCAATCTGCAAGCGGTGCTGGCCTGCGCCGCACTGGTCGCTGCGTTGGCGTTGCTGTCGGGCCTCGGCGCGATGCGTGTGCTTTTGCGCACCGATCCGGCCACCCTGCTGCGATGAGAGGTGGTGCGATGACCCATACCCCCCGCTCCACCCCCACGCTGCAGGCCGTCGGATTGCGCAAAAGCTATGTGTCCGGCGCCATCCGCATCCAGGTTCTGCAGGACCTTTCGGTGGATCTGTATTCCAGCGAGTTGACGCTGATCTCCGGCCCCTCGGGCTGCGGCAAAAGCACCTTGCTGTCGCTGATGTCGGGCCTGCTCACGCCCGATGAAGGCCAGACGTTTGCACTGGGCCAGAACCTGACGACCATGCCCGCCCGCGAGATGGAGCGCTTTCGGCTGCTGCACACCGGCTTTGTGTTCCAGGGCTTCAACCTGTTTCCGGCGCTGACGGCACTGGAGCAGGTCCAGCTGCCGCTGGGGTACCTCGGCATACGGCGCGCCGAGACCTTGAAACGGGCGCAGGACGCGCTCGAGGAAGTCGGCCTGTCCCACCGCGCGCACATGCGGCCGGCCGAGCTGTCCGGCGGCGAAAAGCAACGCGTCGCCATCGCCCGCGCGCTGGCCAAGGCCCCGCAGCTGTTGTTTGCCGATGAGCCCACCAGCGCGCTGGACGCCGAAAGCGGACAACGCGTGATCGACATCCTCCACCGCGTAGCCCGCAGCCACGGCACCACGGTGCTGTGCGTCAGCCACGATCCGCGCCTGGTGGGGCATGCCGATCGCGTACTGGATATGGAGGACGGCGCCGTGTACCGCGACCGGCGCCAAAACACCATGATGGAGAACCCAACTTGACCAAGACCCACACAACCTCTTGGCCCGTTCTGCACGCCTGGCATCTGCTGGGCCTGCTGTGCCTGGCAGGCGGCGGGCTCGCAGGCTGCACACCGGCAGCCGATAGCCCGGCCGTTGCCAACACCACCCAGCAGCACCAAAACCCGGTGGCCGTGGCCCGGGGCAAGATCGAGGTCGACGGCGGTCTGCTGGAGTTGGCCACCGCCGTCGACGGCACCGTGCAGCAGATTGCCGTCCGCGAAGGCCAGCAGGTCCAGGCCGGCCAGCTGCTGCTCAAGGTCCATGACGAGGACCTGCGTGCCGAGCTGTCCGTGGCCCAGTCCTCGTACCAATTGGCCCAGGCCAGGCACAAGGCGCTGGCCGCCAAGCTGCCGCTGCTGCAGACCCAGCTCAAGCGCCTGCAGGCCGCTGCCCGCGATGGCGCGGCCGATCTGCAGGAGGTGGACAACGCCCAGGCCGCGCTGCGCAATGCGCAGTCCGAGGCCGAGGTGGCACAGGCCGAGGTGAAGCTGGCCCAAACCAAGACCCAGCAGTTGCGCGAGCGCCAGCGCCTGTATGCCCTGCATGCGCCAGAGGCCGCCACCGTGGTGCATCTGCGCGCCCAGGTCGGCAGCCAGGTACACACCAGCCAGGCGGCGATGCGGCTGCTGCCGCTGCGCCCGCTGCGCATCCGCGCAGAGCTCAACGAGAGCTTTGCCGGCACGGTGCAAAAAGGCATGCGCGCCAGCGTGGTGCTGGACAACGACAGCAGCACCGCGCTGCCCGAGGCCCGGGTGCTGCGCATCAACCCCATGTATGGGCCTTCCACCCTGCAGGACGACGCCCAGCGCGGACCGTTGCGCGTGGTCGAGTGCGTGCTCGAGTTCGAGACGGCTCCCGGCAATGTGCGTGTGGGCCAGAACGTGAGAGTGAGCTTCCATGAATAAACACTTGCTTGCGCAGGCGCCTGCCTGCCACAACGCCGCTGGCTGGATGATCCAGTCCGACTTTGACGGCACGATCAGCCTGGTCGATGTCACCGACAGCCTGTTGCAGCGCTTTGGCCTGCCTGGCTGGACCGGTCTGGAAGACGCCTGGGAGCGTGGCGACATCGGATCGCGTGACTGCATGCAAGGCCAGGTCGCGCTGCTGGACATGGACCAGCAGGAGCTGGACGCCCACCTGGACGGCATCGCCATCGACCCCGGCTTCCCCGGCTTTGTGCAGGCAGCGCAAGTGCTGGGTCTGCGGGTACAGGTGGTCAGCGACGGAATCGACTATGCGATCCAGCGCGTGCTGGCACGCCATGGCCTGGGCCACCTGGAGGTCATCGCCAACCGCCTCGTGCAGAAAGACACCCGGCGCTGGGCACTGGAGGCCCCCTGGGCGAGCCCGCACTGCAAGCGTGCCAGCGGCAACTGCAAGTGCGACCGTCTGGCGGCGCAGCAGGCGATCACCGGGCGCGTGCTCTATGTGGGCGACAGCACGTCAGACTTTTGCGTCTCCCACGAGGCCGACTATGTGCTGGCCAAGTACCGGCTGATCGGCCACTGCGAGCGGCATGGCATTGCGCATGCACCGTTCCTCGGTTTCAGTGACGCCACCCCGTGGCTGCAGCAGTTCATGCAGCAGCAGGAGGCCCTCGCATGAATCCCCATGACGCACTGGCCCAGCATCTGGCGGGCCAACCGCAGGAAAGGGCCGCAGAAGCAGCCTTGCAAACCCTGTGCCTGACACCCCACGAATTCGCCCTGCCCGGCTCCGGCACGGCCGCACGCACCGGCGTGCTGCTGGTGCACGGCCTGACCGGCACCCCGGCCGAGATGCGCCTGCTGGCCAAGGGTCTCAACCGCGAAGGCTTTACCGTCTACGCCGTGCAGCTGGCAGGCCATTGCGGCAGCATGCAGGACTTGGTCCAGACGCGCTGGACCGACTGGCTCGCCAGCGTGCAATCGGCGCTGCTGCGCTTTGCCCCCCATGTGGACCGGGTCGTCGTCGGCGGTCTGTCGATGGGCGCCTTGCTGTCGCTGGCGGTGGCCACCTCGCACCCGCGCCAGGTCGCCGGGGTGGCGGCGCTGTCCACCACCTTCCGCTATGACGGCTGGAGCATTCCGCGCTACACCAGGCTGGCCTTTCTGCTGCCGCTGTTTCGGCTGCTGGGCATCGGCCGCGACCGCGTGTTCATGGAAGCCCCCCCTTACGGCATCAAGGACGAGGCCCTGCGCGCAAGGGTGGTGGCGCAGATGCACAGCGGCGACAGCGCTGCTGCCGGCCTGCCTGGCAATCCCTGGTGGTCCATCATCGAGCTGCGCAGGCTTTCGGCCCATGTTCGCAGCCACCTGCGGGATTTGCGCGCGCCCTGCCTGGCCATCCATGCCAGGGAGGACGACATCTCCCACCGCTCCAATGCCGAGGACATCGCCACCGGCGCGGTCCATGCGAGGGTCGAGGTCGTGCTGCTCGACAACTGCTACCACATGATCACGATCGACCGCGAGCGCCGCACGGTGATCGCCAAGGTGCATGACTTTGTCGCCCGCATCGGCGGCGCACGCACACAGGCAGTGGCACATGGGCGCTGACATCACGCCGCTGGTGGTCAGCCTGTGGCTGATCAATATCCTGGTCGACAGCGGCGGGCAACTGGCGTTCAAGGCCGCTGCCAGCCAGACCCCCAGCACGGCCACCGGCATGGCCCACTGGCGCTTCATGCTGGCACGCCCCTGGATCTGGATCGGCGGTGCCTGCTACGTGGTGGAATTCGTTGCCTGGCTGGCCTTTCTGTCGCTGGTCCCGCTGTCCGATGGCGTACTGCTGGGCAGCATCAACATTGTGGCCATCATGGTGGCCGGGCGCCTGTTCTTTCAGGAAAAGCTGGCACCGCTGCGGGTCGCAGGCATCGTGCTGGTCTCCATCGGCGTGGCCGTCGTCGGGCTCAAGGGGTAACGGCATGAAGCGCTTCTACCTGGTCGGCTTTCTGGTTCTGATGGCCTTCGACACGCTGGCCCAGCTGAGTTTCAAAAAGGCGGGCGATGCCGCACTGCCGCTGGAGTTCAGCCCCTCCTGGCTCTGGCGCGTGTTTGCCCAGCCCTGGATCTATGGCGCCTTGATCGGCTACATCGGCGCCTTTTTCACCTGGATGCATCTGCTGCGGCGCGCACCCGTCGGCCCCGCCTTTGCCGCCTCGCACCTGGAGATCATCTCGGTGCTGGTGCTGTCCCACTACCTGTTCCAGGAGAGCATCGGCCTGCCCCAGATTCTGGGCTGCATGTTCATCGTGGCCGGCATTGCCTGCCTGGCCCTGAGCGAAGCCCGGGACCATGGTGCCGCCAAGCCGGGAGAGAACCTGGCGGACGGTACCGGCGCCAGCGCCGCTGCACGCTGATGGCGCGCCACAGCCCTGGCCACCGCCGATGACTGTGCGCCGCATCTCCGTGCCTCCCACCGCAGGCTTGGCGCTGCGCTGCGCCGATCTGCGCCCCTGGGGAGACAAGCGCCTGGACCGGGCGCTGGCCGCCTGGCTGGAAGTGGACGAGGTGCTGCTGGAGTGCTCGGGCACCTCCGCGCTGGTGCTGGCACTGCGCACGCTGCAGCAGCTGGCTCCCGATCGCTGCGAGGTGGTGGTGCCCGCCTACACCTGCCCGCTGGTGGCGCTGGCCGTTGCGCAGTGTGGCCTGCAGCTGCGGCTCTGCGATCTGTCACCTGACTGCCTGGACATGGATGGCGATGCGCTCGATGCGCTGCTCAGCCACCGCACCCTCGCACTGGTGCCCACCCACCTGGGCGGCCGTGTGGCCGATGTCGCCCGGCTGCTGCCCCGCGCCCAGGCCTGCGGCGCCTATGTGATCGAGGACGCCGCCCAGGCCCTGGGCGCCCGGGTGCACGGCCGCAGCGTGGGCCTGCAGGGCGACATCGCGCTGTTCAGCCTGGCAGTGGGCAAGGGCCTGAGCACCTACGAAGGCGGCGTGCTGCTGGCCCGCGACCCGGCGCTGATGGCGGCGCTGCGAGCACAGCACCAGGCATCAATACGCCCCCACCTGGCCTGGGAGCTGCGCCGCAGCCTGGAGCTGCTCGGCTATGCCGCAGCCTTCCGCCCGGCGCTGCTCGACCGGGTCTACGGCGCACCGCTGCGCCGCAGCCTGGCGCGGGGCGACTGGGTGACAGCCGCTGGCGATGACTTCGGCAGCCACATCCCGCAGCACAGCCTGGGCGCCTGGCGCCAGCGCGTTGGCCTGCGTGCGCTGGCCCGGCTGGATGCGCACTGGGCGCAGGCGCAGCAGCAGGCGCAGCAGCGCATCGCCCAGCTGCGCACGCTGCCCGGTCTGGAGGTGGTGGAGGACTCCCCGCCCCAGGCGCAAGGCATCTGGCCGGTGATTCTGCTGCGCTTGCCCAGTGCCGCCCAGCGCGATGCGCTGATGCGGGCGCACTGGGCCAGCGGCTGGGGGCTGTCACTGCCCTTCAGCCGGGTGCTGCCCGACTACGAGCGCTATGCGCCCGTCCTGGGCGAGGCGATGGATGACCCGGTGCCGCAGGCCCGCGATTGGGCACAGCGCCTGCTGGCCATCAGCAACAGCGCCTGGCTCAGTGATGCGTTGTTTGGCCAGTTGCTGGATGCGTTGCGGCAGACAATGCCGCCATCAGCCGCTGGTTGAGCGCATGCTGGCCCGCCTGTGCCTGCGCCAGCGCCGGGGCATCGATGGCCGTGTCCTGGCCGTCACCCGCACTGAGCCAGCGCTTCCACCAGGTGCTGTATTGCCAGGACGAGACATCGCCGGTGATGTCGCTGCCCACCAGCTGGCCGCCCAAGGCCGCGATGATGCCCATCGCCTGCGCCTCGCGCATCTGGCCTTGGTCCCAGTTCGTGGTGACCACGTCCGTGGTAAACACATCCTTGTCGATGCTGAGGTAGGTGCTTTGGCGCTCGCTGGCCAGGGTGGCGGTCAGGGCATCGGCCAAGGCATCGATGCCGGGAAAAGCCCGAAAGGCGGCCGACATGCCCAGGCGCCGCGCCCAACCGGTGTCCACGCCGCAGCTCCAGTAGCTGAGCTTGCCGGCATGCAGCGGACGCAGGTAGTTCTCCCAGGCATGGCCGGCGCCAATATCGGGCGAGGTGATGCCCGCGACATGCACATGCGATACCGCCGGATGCATGGCGATGCGCCGCACCCAGGAGCCGCAATGCACACCCCAGGGAAAGCGCATGTTGTCCGGATGGTTGTCCAGCACCACCACCCGCAACGGGCGCGCGGGGCTGAAGCGCTGGCGGGCGATGCAGTGCTCGATCAGCAGCCAGGACAGGTGGTGAAAATCGCCACTGCCCATCCAGGCCGTGCCATGCTGCGGCGGCAGCTGGGCCTGCAGATGGCGGCGGAACTGCTGGTAGCGGCCCAGCGATGCGCCAAAGCGGATCGCCTCCTGCCAGTCGCCCAGCGCCAGGCGCAGCTCACCCGCCAACGGGCCGACGGAGCCATCGACATCCAGCACCAACGGGGTCATCGCTGTTCCTGCCATGCGCGGTCACTTTCAAAATGCCGGGAAAACCGCCGCCCCAAGGCCCGTAGCAGCGGGTTGCGGATATAGACCGCATGCTGGGTAAAAGTGAAGCTGGCGCCCAGTTGCGCCTTGACTTCGGGATCGGTCCAGCCGGCCACATAGTGTGACAGCCCGCATTCCAGCGCATATTCCAGGTTCACGATCCAGCTGACGAAGTACAGGTTGGTCTGGCGCGCACGCGGGTAGGACAGGCCGATGTATTTGTCGACCAGCCGCCCATCATGCGCAAAGCACAGGTTCCAGCCCAGCAAGCTGCCATCCTGCACATCGCGGTACTCAAACACCAGGCCCTGGTTGGCGGCATCGCGCAGCACTGCGGCAAAAAAGCTGCGGCTGAGCTTGTCAAAATGCAGCTCGCTTTGTGCATACACGGCCTCGAACAGCGCATAGTAGGCATCGACCAGGGCCTCGTCGGCAAAGGCCGGGCCGGTGGGAATGCGCCGGATCTGCAGCTGGCTGCGGCTCTTGAGCTTGCGGCGCAGGTCGGAGCGCCTGTTTTTGGACAGCCGCGCCAGGTAGCCGTCAATGCTGTCGAAATCGATAGGCACATAGGCCAGCGCCTGGCCTTCCACCAGGATGAAGCCTTCGTGCTGCAGCGCCTGGGCCAAGCGATGGGCATCGGCATTGTCGGCCGGCGGCAGCAGCGGCGATGCCTGCGGCAGGTCCTTGACAATGGTCAGCATGCAGCGGCCGGCGTAGCGGCACAGCTGGCTGGCCAGCTTGTCCATCGCCACATCCGGGGGCAGCACCAGGTACTCGCTCAAGGTGGAGCCGACAAAATCGGTGCGCAGCCGCAAGCGCTGCGCCAGCCAGGCCCCGCCGGGCAGCTGCAGCACCCAGCGCTTGACGGCCTCGTCAGCCGTGGTCAGCAGGTCAAAGGGCGCGCGAAAGGCCGGGAACGGCCGGTCCGAAAACACCGCAAAGCCCTCGGGCGGATGCGCGGCAAACTGCCGGATCAGCGCAGAGGGCTCCAACTGGTTGCGCGAGGGGCGCAAGGATTCACTCAAGTTCAGGACGCCTTGGCCAGGGTGATCAGCTGGTCGAGCAGCACCAGCGCTTCATCGATCTCGCTGCGGCTGATCATCAGCGACGGCGCGAAGGTGATCACGTTCTTGTAGTAGCCGCCCACGTCGAGCACCAGGCCCCGTTTTTGGCCCTGGTACGTGAGCTTGGCTTCCAGGCCCAGGTCGACCATCTTGTCCAGCAGCGCCTTGTTGGGGGTAAAGCCATCGGCCGTGCAGATCTCGGCGCGCAGCGCCAGGCCCATGCCATCGACATCGCCGATTTCCGGATGGCGCTTTTGCAGCTGTTGCAGACCATCGAGGAAATAGGCACCCGACTCGCGCACCTGGCGGCCAAAGTCCATCTCGTGGGTCATCTTCATCACTTCCAGGCCCAGCGCCGTGCCCAGCGGGTTGGAAGCAAAGGTCGAGTGGGTCGAGCCTGGCGGGAACACCGTGGGGTTGATCAGCTCCTCACGGGCCCACAGACCGGACAGCGCGTTCAGGCCATTGGTCAGCGCCTTGGCGAACACCAGCACATCGGGCTTGACGCCGAAGTTCTCCACCGACCACAGGGTGCCGGTGCGCCAGAAGCCCATCTGGATTTCGTCGACCACCATCAGCACGCCATGGTCGTCGAGCACCTTCTTCAGGCCTTTGAAGAAATTGGGCGGTGGCACCACATAGCCGCCCGTGCCCTGGATCGGCTCGATGTAGAAGGCCGCGTACTCGCACTGCTGGGTCTTGGGATCCCAGACGGCGTGGTACTCGTTCTCGAACTTGCGCGCAAACTCCTGCACGATGGAATCCGCATACTCTTCTGCAGTCATGCCCTTGGGGCGGCGGAAAGGGTACGGGAAGGGAATGAACTGCGCGCGGTCACTGAAATGGCCGAAGCGGCGGCGGTAGCGGTAGCTGGAGGTGATGCTCGAGGCACCCAGGGTACGGCCGTGGTAGCCGCCTTCAAACGCGAACATCAGGCTTTTGCCATGGGTGGCATTGCGCACCACCTTGAGCGAGTCTTCAATCGCCTGGGCGCCGCCCACGTTGAAGTGCACGCGGCCTGGCATGCCCCATTTCTTCTCGGCATCCTGCGCAATGAACTTGGCCAGCTCGATCTTCGTCGGGTGCAGGTACTGGCTGGCCACTTGCGGCAGCTCGCGCAGCTGCTCGATCATCTTGTCTTCGAGGCGCTTGTTCTTGTAGCCGAAGTTCACGGCCGAATACCACATCTGCAGATCCAGGTAAGGCGTGCCTTCCTGGTCATACATGTAGCTGCCCTCGCAGCCGCTGAAGATCTTGGGGGGATTGACGTAGTGAACGGTGTCGCCAAAAGAGCAGTATTGGGCTTCATCAGCCAGCAGTTGTTCGGTATTGAAAGTCACGGCGGAGGGCTCCAGTTTTGAGTGCCGCCAGTCTGGCCCTGCAATGTTGTGGCTCCGCCTACATTGTTTGTAGGATTGATGGAGATCTTGCCCGCTTGATGGAGCATGGCGGCTGCCTGGTTTGGCGCTGGCCCATACAGGGTGTACCATGGTCGGCAACCAGGGCGCCCCCCAGAGGCGGCCCGTGCATTTGAG
Organism: Comamonas sp. SY3; assembly: GCF_041730275.1. Taxonomy (NCBI): domain Bacteria; kingdom Pseudomonadati; phylum Pseudomonadota; class Betaproteobacteria; order Burkholderiales; family Comamonadaceae; genus Comamonas; species Comamonas sp. SY3. The sequence goes on from NZ_JBGTYN010000015.1 coordinate 75,386, forward strand.
CCGCAGACACCATCTTCCATGAATAGTCCACACAAACGCTTTTCGATGATTCGCGAGTTCCACCTCGCAGACTGGTTCACCCTGGGCAATGCCGTCTGCGGCGTAGGCGCACTGTTCTCGGCGATGACCTTTCTGGAAACCTCGGACCGCCGGCATATCTACTTTGCCGCCGCCCTGGTGCTGGCCGCGCTGATCTTCGATATCTTTGATGGCCGCATTGCACGCTGGCGGCAAAAATCATCGGCGATGGGCCGCGAGCTCGATTCGCTGGCCGATGTGATCTCCTTCGGTGTGGCACCTGCCATCATTGCCTATGCCTGCGGCATGCAAGGCATGTGGGACCGCATCGTGCTGGGCTACTTTGTGGCCTGCGGCGTCTCGCGCCTGGCGCGCTACAACGTCACGGCAGAGTCCCTGTCGGAGGGTCCCTCGGGCAAGGTGAAGTACTTTGAAGGCACCCCCATCCCCACGTCGATCGTGCTGGTCGCGCTGCTGGCACTGGCCGCCGCCATGAATGCGGTGCGGGCCGATCTGTGGTTCGGCATGGTACTGATCGGCGGCTTCACCTTGCACCCGCTGGTGCTGCTGTTTGCAGTGTCGGGCTCGTTGATGATCAGCCGCATCAAGATCCCCAAGCTTTAAGAGCCTGGGCCTCGCGCCCACGGCCCGATCACATCCCGCGAATATGCTCTACGTGGGCCAGCAGTGACCGCTTGGCCACCGGCCACAGCCGCTCGGGCGTGTCGGCATAGGCGATTGCCACCCAGTCCTCCGGCGTGCCATCGGGCGCTTGCGCCATGGCCTGGCGGACCTTCTCCTCGCGCGCCATGCGGTGTGCCTGCAGCTTGGCAATCACCTGCAGCGGCTGGGCCAGCACATAGCCATGGGCCGGCAGGATGAAGCCGATCTCCCCCTGTTCACATACCTGGGCCAGCTTGGCCAGCGAGGCCAGGTACAGGCGCATGTTGCCATCCGGCGGATCCACCACGGTGGTGCTGCCGTTCAATATATGGTCGCCGCTGAACAGCAGGCCGTCCTCTTCCAGCACCAGACAGACATGGTTGGCCGCATGGCCGGGCGTGTGCACCACGCGCAGGCTGTGGCTGCCTGCGGGATCGCCCGGGTGCGCCAATCGCAGCACCTGACCGTCCTGAAGTTCCTGGTCGGGCGTGAACTGGCTGCCCGCGCGCGCCGTGCAGGCAGACGACAGGCCCCAGATCAGCGGCTTGCTGCGGCCTGCCTGGGCGACCAGCGCCTGCAGCGGTGCTGCACCGGGTGAATGGTCGGCGTGCGAATGGGTGCAGACGATGGCGCGGATATCGCCACCGGTGGCGGCCATGATGCGGCTCAGGTGCGGGTCGTCCTGCGGCTGCGGCCTGGGGCCGGGGTCGATGACGATATAGCCTGTCTCGGCGTCTCCGACCAGGTAGGTGTTGGTGCCGGGGCCGGTCATCGTGCCGCCGTTGTCGGCCGTCAGGCGCTGCACGTTCTTGAGCAACGGCACCGGCTGTGCGCTCTGCCAGCCCAGCGCATGGTGCAGCTGGCCATCGGGGCAGACCAGGGCCAGCTCGCCATAGGCGGTCTCATGCTCCATGAATCGGCGCACCTCGCCGTTCACCACCGCGCCCCGCGGCATCGACTGCCAGAGCCATTGGCCGGGCTGCACCTGCTGCAGCGCCTGCAGCACATCGAGCAGCGCCTGCACCGTGGGGTAGGCGGCCAGGCGCTCCAGCGTGACCCGGGTGGGGAACATCACCGTCATCTGCCCGTCGGCCGCGCGCTGCAAGGCCTGCGCGGGGTGCACCCACAGCGGCTCGAACTGTTCGGTGTCATCGGTCACCGCTTCCTGCCCCTGCGGCATGCGCGCCACCAAAAAAGGCACGTCAAAGCGGATCGGTATTTCCTGCGCCGCCGTCCAGCGTGCCAACGGCCACAACACATCGGCGGCCAAGGTCAAGCCCAGCGCCGCGCACTGCGGCAGCAGAGGCTGGCTGCGGTCAATGCTGGCCACCTCGGCCTGGCTGGCCCAGCGGCCATCGGCGTGGCGGGCCAACAGCACGCCCATCTCCTCCATGCTCTCGCGGATGGCGGCCTGGGCGTAGGTCAGCTCCTCGGTGGTTTGCGCCGTGCGGCGCGCCAACAGGTCGTGGTGCTGGGCATCGCTGGCATCCACAGCCCCTCCGGGGAAGACATAGTGCCCGGCGGCAAAGCGCGCCTGGTCGGAGCGGCGCGACATCAGCACCTCCAGCCGGGTGGCGCCGGGCCCCGCGTCAGGATCGGGCGCATCGCGCAAGAACAGGGCCGTGGCGGCTGCGCGGGCCGGTGCGGGCTCGCGTTGCACATGGAGAAGCTGGCTGGTACGGGTCATGGGCCCATTATCAACACTTGCATGGCTGGCCCGTGTCACGCGCAGGGCCGGCAAGGACGGCATTGCCCCAGACTGTCCGCATCTACAACCTCGGGGCGCGGTGCGGGTAATGAGGCCCTCTGTCCCGCAGTGCAGCCGGCCGGGCCCAAAAAGCGATAATACGCAGATGGACATCCGTTTTACCAAGATGCAAGGCGCCGGCAATGATTTTGTCGTGCTCGACGAGACCGCCGGCCCGCTGGGTTTGCGTGCCGACCAGTACCGCTTTCTGGCCGACCGCCATTTTGGCGTTGGTGCCGACCAGATCCTGACGGTGCGGCCGTCGCCCGCTCCTGGGGTGGATTTTGAATACATCATCCACAACGCCGATGGCGGCGAGGTGGAGCAATGTGGCAACGGCGCGCGCTGTTTTGCACGTTTTGTCTATGACAAGGGCCTGACCGACAAGCGCGCGATCCGGGTTCAGACCCAAAAAGGCGTGATCGCCCCCGAGCTGATGGCGGATGGCCGCGTCACCGTCAACATGGGCCAGCCCCGCCTAGTGCCCGAAGACGTGCCCTTCAACACCAGCGGCCTCACGCCGGTGGCCCAGCACCACACCCAGAAATGGCCGCTGGCGCTGCAAGTGCCGGCCGATCCCACCACCGTGTTCGTCGTACCGGTGTCCATGGGCAACCCGCATGCGGTGATGCTGGTCGACGATGTGGACACTGCGCCGGTCGCCTCCCAGGGCCCCGTGCTGGAGTCCCATCCCCGTTTTCCCGAACGCGTGAATGTCGGCTTTCTGCAGGTGCAGACGGCGCACCAGGTGCGGCTGCGGGTGTTTGAGCGCGGCACCGGCGAGACCCTGGCCTGCGGTACCGGCGCCTGCGCGGCGGTGGTGGCCGGCATCGAGCTGGGCCTGCTGCAAAGCCCGGTGGATGTGCAGACCCGGGGCGGCCTGCTGACCATCGCCTGGAGCGGCCAGGCCGCCGACCCGGTGATGATGACCGGCCCGGCCACGACCGTGTTCGAAGGTGAGATCCGCATTCCGGACTAGGCACGGCGCTGCACCTTGCGGCTACCGATTGAGGAGACGGCGAGCAGCCGATACGAGAGAGACCGATGAGCGCAAACAACAACCAGGTTCCCCCCATTACCGAAGAAGACATCGCCGAGTTCCTGGTGCAGACACCGGATTTCTTCGAGCGCCAGGCCCAGGTGCTGACCGGCGTGCACATGGTCAGCCCCTACGGCAACCGCACCGTCAGCCTGCAGGAGCGCCAGGCCGAGATGCTGCGCGACAAGATCAAGGGCCTGGAGCACCGCATCATGGACATGATGCGCAACGGCAGCCAGAACCACCACACGATTGACCGCATCCACCACTGGACCTGCGATGTCGTCAAGACCCGCAACCCGCTGCAGCTGCCCGAGGTGATTGCCGACAGCCTGATGCAGCACTTCGAGGTGCCCCAGGTCGCGCTGCGGCTCTGGGATGTGGCCGAAACCTACCTGAACGAGCCCTTCGCCCAGGGCGTGAGCGCCGATGCGCGCAGCTTTGCGAGCTCGCTGTCCACCCCCTACTGCGGCCCCAATGTCGGCGTCGAGCCGGCCGGCTGGCTGCCCGACAGCGCGCAGGTGCAGTCGGTGGTGCTGCTGCCGCTGCGCGACGGCGCCATCCTGGGTGACACCCCCGCCTGGGGCCTGCTGGTGCTGGGCTCTCCCGATCCGGCCCGCTTCCAGGCCGACATGGACACCGATCTGCTCGAGCGCATGGGCGAGATTGCCGCCAGCGTGCTCTGCCGCCTGCGCTAGGCCCATGGACAGCGCCGTGCTCAGCACCCCTATGCTCCAGTACCTGGAGCATGTGCGCGTGCAAAAGCGGCTGGCGCCGCGCACACACACGCTCTACACGCTGGATTTGCAGCGCCTGTCGGCCATGGCCGCCGAGGCCCACACCGAGGTACTGCAACTGGGGCCCCAGCATATCCGCCGCTTTGTCGCGCAGATGCATGCCGCAGGCCGCAGTGGCCGTGGCATTGCGCTGATCCTGAGCGGCTGGCGCGGCTTTTTCAACTGGGCTGGCCGCGAAGGCCTGGTCGAGCGCAACCCGGTGCAGGATGTGCGCGCCCCTAAATCTCCGAAGCCCTTGCCCAAGGCCTTGTCCGTCGACGATGCGGTGCGCTTTTCCGAAGCCAGCCATGCGCAGGGCGACCCCTGGGTGCAGACCCGCGACAGTGCCATGGTCGAGCTGATGTATGGCAGCGGCCTGCGCGTGGGCGAGCTCGTGGGCCTGGATACCGCTGCCAGCGTGCAGGCGCTGGGCTGGATCGATATGGAGGCAGCCGAGGCCCATGTGCTGGGCAAGGGCAGCAAGCGCCGTGTGGTGCCTGTGGGCAAGGCGGCGCTGGTGGCGCTGCAGGCCTGGCTGGCCGTGCGTGACCAGGTCGCGCCCTGCGATGCCGCGCTGTTCATCGGTGTGCGCGGCGCCCGCCTGTCGGCCGCCAGCGTCTGGCAGCGCCTGCGCGAGCGCAGCCTGGTCGCCGGCATGACCACGCCGGTGCACCCGCACATACTGCGCCATTCCTTTGCCAGCCATGTGCTGCAGTCCAGCCAGGATTTGCGCGCGGTGCAGGAGTTGCTGGGACACGCCAGCATCACCACCACCCAGGTCTACACCCGGCTCGATTTTCAGCACTTGGCCCAGGTCTACGACCAGGCCCATCCGCGCGCCCGCAAAAAGGACTGAGCGGAAAGCAAAACGGCCACCGATGGGCATCGGTGGCCGCTGTGCGCGATCAGGTGTGAAGTCTGCCGATAAGCCGGATTCTGTGCACCCGGGTTGCCCCAGGCGTGACCGCCATTACTCTGGGCCGGGTGTCACCACCACGGCTCGACGCTACCTACCCGCCAACTCTGCGGAACCACATCAACGCTGGCCTACTTGGTATTGCTGCGCGTAGAGATTGCCCGTTTCACCCCGGGTGGTTTACCTTGCGGTACGCCCCCCGGACTCGTCTCTGTTGCTCTGATCCTCACCTCACGGTGGGCAGCCGTTAGCTGCTACGCTGTCCTGTGCAGTCCGGACATTCCTCCAGTGCGGCCTTTCGGCACTAGCACCAGCGGCGGTCTGGCAGGCTTCACAGGCATGATTATTCCACCGAATGGCAGCCGCCCGCGCCAGCCGGGCAAAAACTGCAGGCCGCTGCCAGGATAAACGGCCAACCGCCGCCCTATTCGGCCACCGCGCTGCCGAACTCGCGCCGGAACTGCTCGGGCGGCATGCCCGCAGCGCGCTGGAACATCGCGATAAAAGCTGAGGCCGTGCTGTAGCCCAGGTCAAAGGCGATCTCCTGCACCGTCCGGCCCTGGCCCAGCGCATCCACCGCGCAGAGGTGGCGCAGGCGCTGGCGCCATTCGGCCAGGCCCATGCCCAGCTCATGGTGGCAGTGGCGCGCCAAGGTCCGCTCGGTCATATGCACTGAAGCCGCCCAATCGGCCATCGTGCGGCGGCTGCCAGGCTCGGCCTTGAGGGCATCGAGCACGGCCACCAGCGCCTTGGACTGGGCCGATGGCAGAAAGCTGTGCTCGGGCGGCGCCAGCCGCAGCTGGTCCACCATGACCTCGGCCAGGCGCAGGTCCTCGGCCGTTGATGGCCGGCGTATGTCGCGCTGTGCCAGATCGGCGAGGATGCTGCGTGCAATGGCGCTGATGCGGATGATGCAGGCCTGCTCGGGAAGGCCTGTGCACAGCGCCGGCTGCACATAAAACGAGCGGTAGACGGCCGCCTGCGGCACATAGCAGTTGTGCTCCACCGCCGGCGGAATCCAGATGCCGTACTGCGGCGGTGCCACCAGGCTCCGCCCCTGGGTGACGATGGTCATCGTGCCATGCGATGTGTAGTTCAGGTGGCCGGGCCGGTGGCTGTGCGCATCTGCAAAACTGCCGGCGGCAAACTCGTCGTAGCGCACCAGATAGGGCGCCGTCTCGGCATCCACGTCGTAAATTTTCAGTGCCTGGCCTGTCGCCATCGCGGCCTCCTTGCCTGCCGCACCGCGCAATATGTCTGGCTTGGTGCTTTAAATGTCTGATTGCAGCTATAGGCTTTAAACCCGCCACGGCGATGATAGCAGCCAGATGTTTTTGAATGCTTGAGATATGCAATACCTGTATCCGCTGCTGGCGGTCTTGATCTGGTCGGGCAACACCGTTGTCAGCAAACAGGCCGCTGGCGCCATTGCGCCGATTGAAATCGGCTTTCTGCGCTGGGTGCTGGCGGTGCTGCTGGTCACCCCCGTGCTGCTGCCGGCAGTCTGGCGCAACCGCGAGGCCATCCGGGGCCATGCCGGCCAGATCCTGGTGCTGGGCGTACTCGGCATGGTGGTCTACCAAAGCTGCGCGTACTTTGCCGCCGCCTACACCACCGCCACGCACATGGGCATCATCCTGACCCTGTCGCCCTTGGTGGTGCTGGGCATCTGCGTGGGCCTGCTCGGCCAGGTGCTGACGGCCGGTGGCGCCCTCGGCTCGGTGCTGGCCTTTGCCGGTGTGGTGCTGGTGATCAGCGAAGGCCACCCCGGGTCCTTGCTGGACCAGGGCATCAACCGGGGCGATCTGCTGATGCTGCTGGCCTGCCTGGCCTATGCGGCCTACAACATCCTGCTCAAGCGCTGGGCCATGCCGCGCGTGCCCAGCTGGCAGTTGCTCTACCTGCAGATGGTGGTGGCCATGGTCGCGCAGCTGCCGTTCTACCTGGCCTCGCCCAAGGTCGGCCTCCATGCCGATAACTGGTACCTGGTTGCCTATGCCGGCACGATGGCGTCCATCGTGGCCACCTGGATGTGGATGACGGCCGTCGCCAAGCTCGGGCCCAGCCGCTCGATCATGTTCTTCAACCTGACCCCGTTGCTGACCGCGCTGATCGCCTCGGCCTGGGCCAAGGAGCAGTTGCACAGCTACCTGTGGATCGGCGGCGCGATGACCATCCTGGGTGTGCTGCTGGCCGAGCTGTGGAAGACGCCGCTGCGCCGCGCCAAACCGCGCGCCAGCACAGCGGCCTGACGCCAGGGAACCTGGTGGCGAACCAGGGTCTGCTCAGCCCATCGCCAGCAGGTCGTAGATGATCCTGGCCATCAGCGCCAGCAGGCCGCAGACCGATACCAGCATCAGCCACGGCGCCCAGCCTTTGTCGCGCCAGGAAAAACCCAGCAACAGGCTGACGCAGCAGATGGCCAGTAAGACCAGGGTGGTGTTGAAACTCAGCAAACCGCCTCCTTGCACAGCGATGACATGCAGAGGCATCTTCGCCCCGACGGCCGGATGCGGTATTGATGCCCGTCAAGGAATGCAGCCGGCGACGCTAAGAAACATCCTAGGCATATTGATATTCCAGATGGAATGATCAACTGCGTCACAATGGTTCGGCAATTTCCACCCCCTTGTTCATCCTGATCTGCTGGAGGCACCATGAAAGTTGAGAATATTCTGCACACCATCGGCAATACGCCGGTGGTCCGTATCAACCGTTTGTTCGGCGCTGGCGCCCAGGTCTGGATCAAGTCCGAACGCAGCAATCCGGGCGGCTCCATCAAGGACCGCATCGCGCTGGCGATGATCGAAGATGCCGAGAAGTCCGGCGCGCTCAAGCCCGGCGGCACCATAATCGAGCCCACCAGCGGCAACACCGGCGTGGGCCTGGCGCTGGTCGCCGCGGTCAAGGGCTACAAGCTCATCCTGGTGATGCCCGAGAGCATGTCCATCGAGCGCCGCCGCCTGATGCTGGCCTATGGCGCCAGCTTTGACCTGACTCCCAAGGAAAAGGGCATGAAGGGCGCCATCGCCCGCGCCGAGGAACTGGCCGCGCAGACCCCTGGCTCCTGGATCCCGCAGCAGTTCGAGAACCCCGCCAATACCGCCGTGCATGAGCGCACCACCGCGCAGGAAGTGCTGGCCGATTTCCCCGATGGCCTGGATGTGCTGATCACCGGCGTCGGTACCGGCGGCCACCTCTCGGGCGTGGCCCATGTGCTCAAGGCCAAGTTCCCCCAGCTCAAGGTCTATGCGGTCGAGCCCACCGCCTCGCCCGTCATCTCCGGCGGCCAACCTGCTCCGCACCCGATCCAGGGCATTGGCGCCGGCTTTATCCCGCGCAACCTCGACACCAGCGTACTCGACGGCGTGATCCAGGTCGATGCCGAGCCCGCCCGTGAATACGCACGCCGCGCGGCGCGCGAAGAAGGCCTGCTGGTCGGCATCTCGTCGGGCGCCACCCTGGCTGCCATCGCGCAGAAACTGCCCGATCTGCCGCCCAACGCCAAGGTGCTGGGCTTCGCCTATGACACCGGCGAACGCTACCTGTCGGTGGACGGCTTCCTGCCGGCCTGATCTCCCACGGCGCCTGCTTCGCCGTCAGCCCCTGGCCTGCCAGCCAGGGGCTTTTTCTTACCTATCGTCACATCAAAATAGATAACCCGGGTTAATTTCACCGGGCAACCGTGCCATATTGCAGGCCGGGCGCGTTGACCAGCCCAGGCCCGTGGCGACTTCCTTTGACGGCCTCCGTCTGGGGAGCATTCCAAGCCCATGGCACCGGCGGACCCGGCTTTTCGCCAAGAAACGCGCTCGCTCTTCAAACCCGAAATACCAAAACACCTTGGAGGCTCAGTGATGCAATTTTCCTGGAACGATCCCACGGCGATCATGTTCGCCATCTACCTGGTGGCCATGCTCGCCATCGGCTGGCTCGGTTACCTGGGCACCAAGAACCTGTCCGACTACATCCTCGGCGGCCGCAGCCTGGGCAGTTTTGTCACGGCGCTGTCGGCGGGCGCGTCCGACATGAGCGGCTGGCTGCTGATGGGCCTGCCAGGCGCCATCTATGCCACCGGGCTGTCCGAGTCCTGGATAGCCGTCGGCCTGATTTTCGGCGCCTACCTCAACTGGTTCTTTGTGGCGGGGCGCCTGCGCCTCTATACCGAGCGCGCCGGCAATGCATTGACCTTGCCGGACTACCTGGCCAACCGTTTCGAGGACCGCAGCAATGTGCTTCGCATCGTCACCGCGCTGGTGATCCTGGTGTTCTTCACCCTGTACTGCGCCTCTGGTGTCGTGGCAGGCGCGCGCCTGTTCGAGAACATGTTCGGCATGCCCTACACCACCGCGCTGTGGGTGGGTGCTGCCTGCACCATCGCCTATGTGCTGATTGGCGGCTTTCTGGCGGTGAGCTGGACCGACACCATCCAGGCCTCGCTGATGATCACCGCGCTGCTGCTGGCACCGGTGATCGCCTGGCTGGCGGTGCAGGGCCAGCTGCAGCCGGGGCAGGATCTGCATGCCATCGTCAGCGCCGAGAAGTTCGACCTGCTGCGCGGTGCCAGTGTTGCGGGCATCGTATCGCTGCTGGCCTGGGGCCTGGGCTACTTTGGCCAGCCGCACATCCTCGTGCGTTTCATGGCCGCCTCGTCGGTGCAGACCATTCCGGCGGCGCGCCGCATCAGCATGACTTGGATGGTGCTGTGCCTGGGCGGTGCGGTGGCCGTGGGCTTTATCGGCATTCCGTACTTCGCGGCCCACCCTGAAGGTGCAGCCGCCGTGAACGCCAATGCCGAGACCGTGTTCATGGAGATCACCAAGCAGCTGTTCAACCCCTGGATTGCGGGTGCGCTGCTGGCCGCCATTCTGGCTGCGGTGATGAGCACCCTGTCCTGCCAGTTGCTGGTCTGCTCCAGCGCGCTGACCGAAGACATCTACCGCGTGTTCCTGCGCAAGCAGGCCAGCCAGAGCGAGCTGGTCTGGGTAGGCCGCGCGATGGTGCTGCTCGTGGCGCTGATTGCCATTGCCATCGCCAGCAATCCGGAAGCCAAGGTGCTGGGCATGGTGAGCTATGCCTGGGCGGGGTTTGGTGCGGCCTTTGGTCCGGTCATCATCCTGTCGCTGTTCTGGGGCCGCATGACGCGAGGCGGCGCACTGGCCGGCATCATCGTTGGCGCTGTCACCGTGCTGGTCTGGAAGCAGCTTGGCTGGCTGGGTCTGTACGAGATCATCCCGGGCTTTGTGTTTGCATGGATCGCCGCCGTAGCCGTGAGCCGCATGGGGCCGCCACCGTCGGCCACAATGCAGCGGGCCCATGCCGATGTGGAGCGCGAATTCTCCCAACTGCAGCGCTGATTTCCGCCAGCGTAAAAATGCAAAAACCGCTCCTGAGAGCGGTTTTTGCAGGGGCAGCAGAGGCTTACTTGGCCGCCACGACGCCCGCCCCAGAGGTCTCTTGCGCGATGGCCTGCGCCACCTTGCCCACGCTGGAGCGCTTGCGCCAGGTCGACCAGGTCACGGCAGCCAGCAGGAAGACGCTGATGCAGACAAAGGTGGCGCTGATCGGGCGCTGCATGAAGACCATCATGTCACCCCGGGACAGCAGCAGCGCGCGGCGGAAGTTCTCTTCCATCATCGGGCCGAGCACAAAGCCCAGCATGATCGGCGCCACCGAGAAGTCCAGCACCATCAACACCGCACCGATGATGCCGAAGGCCAGCACCTCCCAGATATGGAACAGGCTGTTCTGCGTGGTGAATACCCCGACCGCAATGAAGAACATTGCTGAAGGGAACAGGTACTTGTAAGGCACGGCCAGCATCTTGACCCAGACACCGATCAGCGGCACGTTCAGAATCATCAGGATCACATTGCCAATCCAGAAGCTGGCGATCAGGCCCCAGAAAATGTCCGGATGCTCGGTGATCAGCTGCGGGCCGGGCTGGATGCCCTGGATCAGCAGCGCGCCCAGCAGCAGCGCCATCACGGCGTCGCCAGGGATGCCCAGACTCATCGTCGGGATGAAGTCCACCTGGGTCTTCGAGTGCGCCGAGGCCTCGGGGGCTGCGACGCCAGCGATCATGCCGGTACCAAAACGGCTCGGGTCCTTGGCCACCTTTTGCTCCAGCGCGTAGGCAATGAAGGTGGTGATGGTCGGACCGGTGCCGGGCATAGCGCCAAACAGGGTGCCCACCGTGGTGCCGCGCACCATCGGCCAGAACGCCTCCTTGAGCTCGGCCATCGAGGGCCGCATGTCACGGATGCGCATCTTGGTGTTGCTGGTGATCGCCTTCATCTTGTTGACGTTGAGCAGCAAGTCGGCAATACCGAACAAGCCCATCGCCACGGCCACCATCTCCAGGCCATCGCTCAGATCAGGCAGGTCGAACGCGAAGCGGAAGGTGCCGCTGTTCACGTCGGTACCGACCACGCCGCAGAGCAGGCCGAACAAGGTCATCGCCACACCCTTGAGCGGCGAGCCGCGCGACATCGTCGAGCCCGCGAGCAGGCCCAGCAGCATGATGGAGAACAGCTCGGCGGGGCCGAACTTGAACGCGATCGTGGTCAGCAGCGGCGAGGCGAAGATCATCACGATGATGCCGACCGACGCGGCAAAGAACGAGCAGATCATCGTGATGCCGAGCGCGGTTCCGCCCTTGCCCTTCTTGGTCATCGGGTAGCCGTCCAGGCAGGTCACGGCATGTGGCGGGTGCGATGGCAGGTTCAGCAAGATCGCGCCAATGGCGCCACCGTACTGCGAACCATAGAAGATACCGGCCAGCATCAGGATCGCAGGCACCGGATGCATGGTGTAGGTCAGTGGCAGCAGAATCGAGATCGCCGACAGCGCGCCCATGCCCGGCAACACGCCGATCAGGTTGCCCACCAGCACGCCGAAGAATGACCACATCAGGTTATGGCCCTGGAAGGCGATGCCAAAGCCGTACCAAAGGTCTTGCAGTGCTTGTCCCATGGCTTACATCCCCCACCTGACCAGCGGCATCTGCACCTGCAGCGCCCACCAGAAAATCAACACGGCGACGATCATCATCGACATGGCCAGCACAAAGCAGGCCATCACGCTGTTGCTGCGGTCACCCAGGGCGCAGATGAACACGATGGCAAAGGTCGCCGGCAGCAGGCCCAGGTATTCGCCACAGAAGTAGAAGGCAATGGTGCCCAGAATGATGCAGGCAGCGCCCCGGAAATCCGGAATCTCGTGCTTGTGTCCGACCAGTGCCGCATCGTCACCGGGGCCTTTTTTCTTGGCGTTCAGCGCGATCAGCACGCCCGTCAGCGCCAGCAGTACGCCGACCGCAAATGGGAAGTAGCCCGGCCCCATGTGGGCCAGCGAGCCGATGTTGTAGCCTTGTGCCGCATAGGCAGCGCTGCCACCGATCAGGACCATCAGCGCGCCGCCGTAGTAATCCTTGTTGTAGCTCTTGCCGCCGGTGCTCATGGCCGCTCCTTGGCGGGCGCCCGGCGCCCCTGCACACCCGCAAGGGTGGACCTGTGTTGACCCATATTCGTCTCCTTTTCTTACAACTTGCGCGGAAAGTCTAGAAAACGAAGCTGCCAAACAGCTGCCAAACGCCGGGCAGCGCCTCAAAATACGTAAATCTACTTAGCGAAAACAGTCCCCCAAAGGACAGTGCGCTCAGGCCGGATCGGGAGCCAGCGGCAGGCGCACCAGCGCGGTGAGCCCCCGGCCAGCCGCGCCATCGCTGGCATCGCTGGCATCGCTGGCATCGCTGGCATCGCTGGCATCGCTGGCATCGCCATCTTGCAGCAGCAAGTCGCCATGGAAGCGCTGCACATACGCCCGGGCGATGGCCAGTCCCAGGCCCGATCCTCCCGGCGCCAACGCCGTATCGGCCTGCAAGCGGCTGAAGCGCGCAAAGGCGCGCTCGCGGTCCTCGGGCGCAATGCCGGGGCCGTTGTCCTGCACACGGATCTCCACCCAGGCACCCTCGCGCTGCACCGACACATTGATGCGGCCCCCGGCAGGTGTGTAGGCAATCGCGTTGTGCACCAGGTTGGCCAGCAGCTCATAGACGGCGGTGGCGGCCGCCTGCACCGGTGCAGCCATCGCCGCGCCCGGGTCGGTCTCGCCTTCGGCATCGCCCTCAAAATCCTGGCCGCGTACATCGGTCCATCCCAGGTCCTGCTGCTTGTCGAGCGCCAGTGGCAGGTAGGCCAGTACCACCTCGCGCGCGACCGCATTGGCGTCGCAGACCGCGCCGTCCAGCGCCTGGGGAGATGCCGGCTGGCTGGCATGGGCCAGCGCCAGCAACTGTTCGGACACGCGGCGGCCCCGCTGCAGCTGCTGCAGCATGCTGCGCAACGTGGCCTGCACGGCGTCGGGGTCGGTCTCACGCAGCGCATAGCCGGCCTGCGTGCTAAGAATAGCCAAGGGCGTGCGCAGCTGGTGCGAGGCATCGGCCAGAAACTGGCGCTGCTGGGCCAGTGCATCGCGCTGCTGCGCCAGGTGCAGGTTCATCGCATCGACCAGGGGCCGCACCTCGCCGGGCACAGCCTCGGTGGCCAGCGGCTGCAGGTCGTCGCTGCGGCGCTGCTGCACCGCCCGGCGCAGCGCCTGGAGCGGCCGCAGGCCCCAGGCCACACCCAGCCACACCACCAGCACCAGGACGAGCAAGGTGCGGCCATCGCGCAGCAGGCTGTCCCACATCAGGCTGCGCACCGTGCGCTCGATGCCGGCGCTGGTCTGTGCGGTCTGGATCAGCACGCGCCACTCCTGGCCCGACTGGTCGTGCAGTACCCGCAGCAGCGCCAGCACCCGCACCGGCTGGTGGTCCACCTCGGCGGCATACGACACCCGCGTGCCATCGTCGGCAGCGCGAAAGGGGCGGCTGGGGTAGGCCGGGTCATGCGCGGGCTCGGGGAACTCGGCGGCACCCAACAGCAGGCGCTGCTGCGTGCCGTCGGGCGTCTGCAGCTGCACGCGCAAGAACTTGCGCCGGCTGCTGAGCACCTCGAACATCGAGATGATGTGCAAGGGCTCATCCAGGCTCAGTTGGCCTTCCGCATCCCAGCGCAGGTTGTCCGACAGCGCCTGGGCCGGCTCCAGCAGGCTCTGGTCATAGGCCCGCTCCAGCTCGCGCGCCAGGCTGACGCTGTCGCGCCAGCTGTCGAGCACCAGCAGGCCCATCAGCACGGGCACCAGCACCCACAGCAGGCGCAGACGCAGGCCGTTGGAGGAGCGCAGGCGCGGGCGCATCGGATTCAGGAAGAAAGTGTGCTGCCCGGGCCCTTGGGCACCAGGGTTTCGAGCATATAGCCCAGGCCGCGCACCGTCACGATATGCACGTCACCGCCCGCCAGCTTGCGCCGCACCCGGTGCAGCACCTGCTCGATGGCATCGGGGCTCACGCTGCTGTCCTGCGGGAAGACCTTGGCTGTCAACTTGGACTTGCCCACCGGCGCGCCAGTGCGCGCCATCAGCGCTTCGAGCGCCGCATGCTCACGCGGGGTCAGCGCCAGCATCTGCTCAGCCAGCCAAAAAGTGCGGTGGTTGCTGTCATAGCGCAGCGAGCCGCATTGCTGCATCGCCTGGGCCCGCCCCTGGCTGCGCCGGTGCAGCGCGGCCAGGCGCGCCTCCAGTTCGGCCACTTCAAATGGCTTGGTCAGGTAGTCATCGGCGCCCCGGTGCAGGCCTTCGACCCGGTCCTGCACCGCGCCTTGCGCGGTCAGCACCAGCACCGGCTCACGGTGGCCCTGCGCTCGCATCGCCGACAGCCAGTCAAAGCCATGCTGGTCGGGCAGCTGCAGATCGAGCACCACCACGTCAAAGCGGCCATCGGGCAGCAGGCGCGTGGCCATCGCAGCCTGTGAGGCATGCACTGCTTCGATATTCGATTGCTTGAGGGCGCGCACCAGCCAGGCGGCCATCTCCTGCTCGTCTTCAATCAGCAAAATGCGCATCGTTGTCGCCCGCCCGTAGACCCACAAAGAGCGCGATCATACGCCCAAGTGGCCGCTGCACGGGCACGCCATGCCCAGCGCTACTCCTGGATGGGTGACGGAATGCCAGGCGTGGGCACCGGTGGGGGTTGCACCGGGGCGGGGTCTTTCACAGGCGGGGCTTCCGGGTGCCGGGGGTCTATATGCATTCTGGGCTCCTTGCAGGTCAATGCTGCGATTGTGCCCAGGCCCGGCAGGGCGCGCTGTCAGCAAACGCCCTGCCCTGGCAGCCCGGCACCGGCTCAGCGCGCCAGCACAGGCGCCAGCGCCTTGCCGGTATGCGTGCCCACCTGCACCAGGTCTTCAGGCGTGCCAGCGGCCACAATGCGGCCACCGGCATTGCCGCCTTCCGGTCCGAGGTCGATCACCCAATCGGCTTCGGCAATCACATCCAGGTCATGCTCGATCACCACGACGCTGTGGCCGGCATCGACCAGGCGGTGCAGCACGTGGATGAGCTTGTCCACGTCGGCCATGTGCAGGCCAACGGTGGGCTCATCGAGCACATACAAGGTGTGGGGAGCCTTGTTGCCACGGCGCGTGATGTCATCGCGCACCTTGGTCAGCTCGGTCACCAGCTTGATGCGCTGCGCCTCCCCGCCCGACAAGGTGGGCGAAGGCTGGCCCAGGGTCAGGTAGCCGAGGCCCACATCCTGCAGCAGCTGCAACGGATGGGCGATGCTCGGCATGCTGGCGAAAAAGGCCACGGCCTCATCCACCTCCATCTGCAGCACCTCGCCAATGCTCTTGCCACGCCAGGTCACCGCCAGGGTTTCGGCATTGAAGCGCGCACCATGGCAGACCTCGCAAGGCACTTTCACGTCGGGCAGAAAGCTCATCTCGATGGTCCGCATGCCCTGGCCCTCGCACGCAGGGCAGCGCCCTTCGCCGGTGTTGAAGGAGAAGCGCCCGGCCGCATAGCCGCGGGCCTTGGCCTCCAGGGTCTCGGCAAACAGCTTGCGGATCGTGTCCCAGAACCCGATATAGGTGGCAGGGCAGGAGCGCGGCGTCTTGCCAATCGGTGTCTGGTCCACTTCCAGCACCCGGTCGATGCCTTCAAAGCCCTGCAGGCCCTTGCAGCCCGTCAGCGCCGGGGCCTTGCCGGCATCCATGTCGTCACGCCCGGCCTTGGTCGCGCGCTGGGCGACCCAGGCCGCAACATTGGTCAGCAGCACATCCCGCGCCAGGGTCGATTTGCCCGAGCCAGACACCCCCGTCACCGCGACCAGGCGCTTGAGCGGCACGCGTGCGTCCACGTTCTGCAGGTTGTGCAGGTTGGCACCCAGCACCGTCAGCCAGTGCAACGGCGCCATCGCATCAGCCCGGGCCGGTGCGGCCAGCGCGGCATTGGCCTCGGCGCTGTCGGCCGCCAGCGCGGCAGCAGCGTCGGCGGCGATCTGCTTCTTAGTGCGCTTCTTGGCGACCGGCTTGGCCTCCTCGGCGGGCACAGCCACCGCATCGGCCACACCATGCACCAGGCGGCGTGGCTGGAACGGATGGCGCATCGCATGCAGCAGGTAGCGGCCGGTCTGCGAATCGGCCGCGTCCATCACATCCTGGGTTGTGCCCTGGGCCACCAGGCGGCCACCGCGCTTGCCGGCGCTGGGGCCGATGTCGATCACATGGTCGGCACGTCGGATCGTGTCCTCGTCATGCTCCACCACCACCAGCGTATTGCCCTTGGCGCCCAGCTTGTGCAGCGCATTGAGCAGGATGTGGTTGTCGCGTGCATGCAGGCCAATGGTGGGCTCGTCGAGCACATAGCACACGCCCTGCAGATTGCTGCCCAGCTGCGCGGCCAGGCGAATGCGCTGCGCCTCGCCGCCCGACAAGGTCGGCGCGCCCCGGTCCAGGGTCAGGTAACCCAGGCCCACTTCTTCCAGAAAGGCCAGGCGACTGTGGATCTCGGGCACCAGGTCGCGGGCAATATCGCTTTCGCGGCCCGACAGTGCCAGCCCCTCGATCCAGAGCCGCACATCGGTGACCGACAGGCGCGCGATCGACGAGATCGACTGGCCATGGAACAGCACCGCCCGCGCGGTGGCATTGAGACGCGTGCCCTGGCAGGTCGGGCAAGTGGTTTCGCCCACATCCTCGGCCTCGGGCTCCTCGAAGCTTTGCTCGCGGCCCCGGTTGTCCTGGCTCATCACCGAGTCGTCATAGACCTTGCGCTGGTCCTTGGTGAGCTTGACGCCGGTGCCCACGCAATCGGGACACCAGCCATGCTTGCTGTTGTACGAGAACAGGCGCGGGTCCAGCTCGGCATAGCTGGTCGCACACACGGGGCAGGCGCGCTTGGTGGAGAACACCTGCAGCCGGCCAATGGCTGCCGTGTCGCTGCCGGCCAGCATCGCCGCCTCCAGCGTGTCGATGGCCGACAGCACATGCAGCACGCCCTTGCCCAGCTCCAGCGCGGTGGCCAGCTTGTCGCGCAGCAGGGCCTCGTTCTCGGGCCTGATCTCGATGCTGGCGACCGGCAGCTCGACCGTGTGCTCCTTGAAGCGGTCCAGGCGCGGAAAGCCGGTGGTCGGCAGGAACTGGCCATCGACGCGCAGATGCGTATAGCCACGGGGCCGCGCCCAGTCCGCCAGCTCGGTGTAGACGCCCTTGCGGGCGACGACCAGCGGCGCCATCAGGCCAATCAGCTGGCCCCGGTACTGCGTCATCAGCTGCGCGGTAATGCTCTCGGGCGTTTGCGGTTGCACAGCGGCACCATCCTTGGTGCAGTGCTGCACACCCAGCTTCACATACAGCAGGCGCAAAAAATGCCAGACCTCGGTCGTGGTGCCCACCGTCGATTTGCGGCCACCGCGCGAGAGGCGCTGCTCGATCGCCACCGTCGGCGGAATGCCGTAGACCGCATCGACCTCGGGCCGGCCGGCCGGCTGCACGATCGAGCGCGCATAGGCGTTCAGCGATTCCAGGTAGCGGCGCTGGCCCTCATTGAACAGAATGTCAAACGCCAGGGTCGACTTGCCCGAGCCCGACACCCCGGTGACCACGTTGAACTTGCCGCGCGGAATATCGACGCTCAGGTTCTTCAGGTTGTGTTCCTTGGCATTGATGATCTGGATGCTGTCGCTGGGCGCCACGGCTGCGGTAGCCGGCGCACTGCGCTCCAGCGCATAGCCGGCGCGCGGCTCGCGCACCTCATGGGGCTGGCCGTCGGTACGCCCACCCAGCATCGCCACTTCGTAATCGCGCAGCGCCTGCGCGGTGTAGGAGCGGCCGGACTTGCGCACCTCTTCGGGCGTGCCCTCTTCCACCACCTTGCCGCCGTCTTCGCCGGCATCGGGCCCCAGGTCGATCAGCCAGTCACTGGCACGGATCACATCGAGGTTGTGCTCGATGACGATCAACGAATGGCCGGCCTCCAGCAGCTTGCGCAGCGCGCGCATCAGCTTGGCTATGTCCTCAAAATGCAGGCCGGTGGTGGGCTCGTCGAACAGGAACAGGCTGCCTTTGCGCGCCAGGGTCTGCTTGGATTTGGAGGCGCTCTTGGCAGCCTCGGCCAGGAAACCGGCCAGCTTCAGGCGCTGGGCCTCGCCGCCCGACAACGTGGGCACCGGCTGGCCGAGCTTCACATATTCCAGCCCCACATCGACGATGGGCTGCAGCGCACGGATCACCTCGCGGTCCTTGGCGAACAAGATGGCCGCTTCGCTGACGGTCAGCTCCAGCACATCGGCCACATTCATCAAGCGGCCGTCGCGCTCGATGCGCACTTCCAGAATCTCGGCGCGGTAGCGCTTGCCATCGCAATCGGGGCAGCGCAGGTAGACGTCGGAGAGGAACTGCATCTCCACATGCTCAAAGCCCGAACCGCCACAGGTGGGGCAGCGGCCATCGCCGCTGTTGAAGCTGAACTTGCCGGCGGTGTATCCGCGCTGCAGCGACAGCGGCGCCGTCGCAAACAGCTCGCGGATGGCATCCCAGGCGCCCACATAGCTGACCGGGTTGGAACGCGCGGTCTTGCCAATCGGCGATTGGTCGACAAAGACGACATCGGACAGGTGGTCGGCCCCCAGCAGGCGCTGGTGGGCGCCGGCCAGCTCGGTCGGCTTGCCAAAATGGCGCATCAGGGCCGGCGCCAGCACATCCTGGATCAGGGTGGACTTGCCCGAGCCCGACACGCCGGTCACCACCACCATGCGCTGCAGCGGGAAATCCACCGACACGTTCTGCAGGTTGTGCTCGGTCGCGCCTTCCAGAATCAGGCGTGGCGTGCTCTCGGTGACCATGCGCTTGGCGCCCATGCCCACCTGCTTGCGGCCGCCCAGGTAGGCGCCGGTCAGGGTGTCGGCATGGCGCAGCTCGGCCGTGGTGCCGTCGAACACGATCTGGCCGCCCTTCTCGCCCGGGCCGGGGCCCATGTCGATCATGCGGTCAGCGGCGAACATCACCGCCGGGTCGTGTTCGACCACCACCAAGGTGTTGCCGGCGTCGCGCAGCCGCTTCATCGCGACGGTGATGCGCTCCATGTCGCGCGGGTGCAGGCCGATCGAGGGCTCGTCGAGCACGAACAAGGTGTTGACGAGGGAGGTGCCCAGCGCCGTGGTCAGGTTGATGCGCTGCACCTCGCCGCCGCTCAAGGTGCGGCTCTGGCGGTCCAGGGTCAGGTAGCCGATGCCGACATCGCAGAGGTACTGCAGCCGGTTGCTGATCTCTTCATGCAAGAGCCGCAGCGCCTGTGCGTCGCCATCGTTGCTGCGGCGGATGTCCATGCTGGCAAAGAACTGGCGCAGCCGCACGATCGGCAGCAGCATCAGGTCATGCAGGCTCAGGCCTGGCAGGGCTTCGAGCTGCTCGCGGCTCCAGGCCACCCCGCGCGGCATGAAGCGCTGTGCGGGCGGCAGGGCCGCATCGGCAGCGGCCTTGGAGCCCACGCGCCACAGCAGGCTCTCGGTCTTGAGACGTGCACCGCCACAGACCGGGCAAGGCGTGTAGCTGCGGTACTTGGACAGCAAGACGCGGATATGCATCTTGTAGGACTTGGTTTCCAGGTACTCGAAATACCGGCGGATGCCATACCACTGGCGGCTCCAGTTGCCATCCTTGTAGCCCTCTTCGCCATTGATGACCCAGTCCTTCTGCGCCTCGGTCAGCTTGGCCCAGGCGGTATCGCGGGGAATGCCCTGCGCCTCGGCATGGCGCATCAGATCGTCCTGGATCTCTTTCCAGGCCGGCGTCTGGATCGGCTTGATCACACCGGTGCGCAAGGTCAGCTTGTCGTTGGGGATCACCAGGCCCCAGTCCACACCGATGACCCGGCCAAAGCCCCGGCAGGCATCGCAGGCCCCAACGGCCGAGTTGAACGAGAACATCGACGGCGTCGGCTCGCGGTAGCGCAGGCCGCTTTCCGGGCAGTGCAGGCCGGACGAAAACTTCCACAGCGCGGGCTCGGCGGTGTTGCCGTCGGCATCCGCCTCGGCGATGGCATACACCGTCATATGGCCGCTGCCGCGCTTCAAAGCCACCTCGATGGCTTCAATCACACGCGCCTTCTCGGCCTTGCTGAGGCGGAAACGGTCGGCCACCACATCGAGCAGCTTGACCCGCTGGGGCGCCTCCGACGCGGCCTGCTTGCCGGCCTTGGGCTTTTTCTTGCTGCTGTCCACGGCAGCGGCGTGGCGCACGGCATCAACCTCACGCTCAGCCTGCACCTTGGTAAAGCCGCTGGCCGACAACCATTGCTCGAGCTGCTCGGCGCTGGTGTTGGCCGGCAACTCGACGGGGAAGGTCACCACGATGCGCGGATCGTCCGCCTGGGTGCGCTGCAGCAGCTGCTCGTAAATGCTCTCGGGCGTGTCGTGTTGCACCGGCAACGCGGTCTGCTGGTCAAACAGGTGGCCGGCGCGTGCCACCAGCAGCTTCAGGTGGTCGTTGAGCTCGGTCATCGTGCCCACCGTCGATCGCGAGCTGCGCACCGGGTTGGTCTGGTCAATCGCAATGGCGGGCGGCACCCCCTCGACCTTGTCGACCGCAGGCTTGTCCATGCGGTCGAGAAACTGGCGCGCATAGGCGCTGAAGGTCTCGACATAGCGGCGCTGCCCTTCGGCATACAGCGTGTCGAACACCAGGCTGGACTTGCCCGAGCCGCTGGGCCCGGTCACCACCGTCAACTCCCCCGTGCGGATATCCAGATCCAGATTCTTGAGGTTGTGCTGACGCGCACCACGGATGCGAATGTTTTCCTGAGACATACCGATGAGCTATCCAGTAATTCGTTGGCGCAGTCCAGCAACCGGATAAGCAAGGCCCCGGCTCAGTAGCAGGGAAGCCCGGACTTGGAAGGCTGACACGACTGCGTGGGGGCAAAATGATCGTGAACAACCATTCTAGGGAGTTCATTCATCGGCTGAATCAGCTCGCGGCAAAGCCCTGCAAACCACTGTACAAATTTACAGATATTAGCAAGTCAACGATGTATCCGGACCACAGGCCCTGCCCCCACGAAAAAGCCCGCATCCTGTCGAATGCGGGCCTGGCAGCAGAAGGCGCGCGGGGCGCCTGAGGGTGCCCCCTCAGAAGTGGTGGCGTATGCCCAGCGCAAAGGTGCTGAAGTCGGCACCGTCGGTGCCGGTGGCATACCGGGCGTTGGCCTTGTTGTCCACCCTGGTGTAGCCGGCATACACCTTGGTGCGCAGGCTCAGGTGGTAGTTGTAGCCCAGGATCAGTTGGCGCGCGCTGCTGCTTCCCACCCCGCTCCAGTTGCCCGCCCAACCAAACCCGGCAATCAAATCCGATAAACCCAGGCTGTACAACGCAGTGACGCGGCCCGCATTGCGCTTGCCGCGCAGGTCTTCATCGGTGCGCTGGTAGTAGGCGCCTATTCGGAAGGCGTCAAAGGTGTACTGGGCATGCAGGCCCAACGTGGTGCTGTCGTGGACCTTGGTGACGCCTGTGGCCAGCGACAGCGGCCCTTTGGCCCACTTCGCCGTGAGGTCGTAGCCGTTCTTGTTGCCGCTGTTTTCTCCGTTTTCATGGAATGCGCTCGCGCCCTCCACCGTCAGGCCGCCCCACAACACGGGCGTGCGATAGGCCACCTTGTTGGCATCCGGCATCGGGTAGTAGTAGAGCGCATCAGACAGCGAACCCAAGTCATGGTTGGGCTGGCCCATCACCCCTTGGGCGGCCATGGCAATATAGGATTCGGAAGGCATCGAGCCCAGGCGCAGGCTGCCAAAATGCCCCGACAGGTTCACTTCACTCTGGCGCCTGAAGT
Organism: Comamonas sp. SY3; assembly: GCF_041730275.1. Taxonomy (NCBI): domain Bacteria; kingdom Pseudomonadati; phylum Pseudomonadota; class Betaproteobacteria; order Burkholderiales; family Comamonadaceae; genus Comamonas; species Comamonas sp. SY3. The sequence goes on from NZ_JBGTYN010000015.1 coordinate 97,753, forward strand.
CGATGCCCGTGCCTCCACGGCCGCTCCCATCGTCCGAATTGAAATCTGCCTCCAGCACGAAGCCTGCTCTCAGCCCGCCACCCAGGTCTTCGGTACCGCGAAAGCCGATGCTCGAGCGGTTGTTGAACAGCCCGGTGGTCGTTACATCTCCTGTTTTTTGCCGTTCCAGCGTGGTATTGATGCGGCCAAAAATCTCCACACTGCTTTGCGCCATTGCCCCAGACGAGCCGGCAGCGGCCAGGCCGGCCAAGGTCATACGGTTAATCAGTACACGCATGTTGTCTCCTCACGGAAAGTCTTTGAAATCGCCAGACAGGACCGCCGATTTCTACATGAAGACCGGTCTGGCTATTTATATTTAATACCCAAACATGGTTTTTAATAGTTATTTTCTATTTTAAAAAGTGCAGTTTGGTTAATGCAGGCAAGACCGTTTGGATAAACGTGGGAGGTAGGCAGAATCAGGCTAAACCCATTGATGCCGAAAAATAAAAAACCCGCGTTCTTGCGAATGCGGGTCAGTGCGCAACAGCGCGCGACAGGTAACACCTTCATCGAGAAGCCATTACCGCGATAAAAAAACCCGCGCTCTTTCGAACGCGGGTCGTGAAGCGGAAGGCGCGCTGGGCGCCCGGCTTGCTTAGAAGTTGTGGCGGATACCTGCAGCGAAGGTGCTGAAGTCGGCGCCGGAGATGCCGGTGGCGTAGCTGGCATTGGCCTTGTTGTCGACCTTGGTGTAACCAGCGTACAGCTTGGAGCGCTTGCTCAGGTTGTAGTTGTAGCCCAGGATCAGCTGGCGGGCGCCGCTGTTGCTGACGTCGTCCCACTTGCCAGCCCAGCCGAAGCCAGCGACAAATTCGGACGCGCCCACGGTGTACATACCGGTCACGCGGGCCGCGTTGCGCTTGCCGCGCAGCTCTTCGTCAGAGCGTTGGTAGTAAGCACCCAGTTGGAAGGCATTGATGGTGTAGTGCGCGCGCAGGCCCAGTTGCTTGTCGCCACCGACCTTGCTGAAACCTGCACCCAGCGCCAGAGGGCCGCTTTCCCAGTTGGCAGCCAGGTCGTAACCATGCTTGTCGTTCGTGCCAGCGGCCTTTTCGTGGAACGATGCAGCGCCTTCGATGGTCAGGCCGCCCAGGAACACGGGGGTGCGGTAGGCGATCTTGTTGGAGTCACGCATCACGTAGGTGTACAGCGCATCCGACAGCGAACCGGTGTCGTGGTTGGGCTGGTCCAGCACGCCGTAGTCGGCCACCGCATAGTAGGACTCGGAGGTGAAGGTGCCCAGACGCAGCATACCGAAGTTGCCAGCCAGGTTCACTTCGCTCTGGCGGCGGAAGGTCAGACCACCTGCGGAGCCGGTGCCCGAGCCGTCGTCCGAGTTGAAACCCGATTCCAGCACGAAGCCAGCCTTCAGGCCGCCACCCAGGTCTTCCGTGCCACGGAAGCCGATACGCGATGCGTTGTTGAACAGGCCGGTGGTGGAGACATCGCCCACCTTCTGGCGCTCCACCGAGGTATTCACACGGCCATAAACCTGCACGCTGCTTTGAGCCAGTGCAGCGGTAGAGCCAGCAACGGCCAAGGTGGCAATCATCAAACGATTCAGTGAGCGCATAGTGTCCTCGGGGATGTAGTCATTAAAAATGGTTGGACGGTGCTGATAGCGTTTGCACAGAGCAGTATTCGGCCCGTCACATATTGTTAATTCTAGGCGGCAGACCCCATTTATCGTGCTTTCCATCGCGCAGATTTTGAGAGAGTGACGCATCGCTACCACACTTTGATGACACACCCTGGTATTAACCATGAGAGCCGGAAAGGGGCAAAAAAAACAGCACCCGGAGGTGCTGTGGGGAGGTGAAGGCCTCGAGTATCACGCAGTGCAGATAACCGGGGCCTGCTCGCAGTTGCGCTGGTCAATCGTCGGCGTAAATATCGACATCCTTGGTTTCGCGAACGAACAAGGTACCGATCACGAAGGTGATGCCGGCGATGATGATCGGGTACCACAGACCGTTGTACATGTTGCCGGTCTGGGCCACGATCGCGAAGGCCGTCGTGGGCAGCAAACCACCGAACCAGCCATTGCCGATGTGATAGGGCAGCGACATCGAGGTGTAGCGGATGCGGGTCGGGAACATTTCCACCAGCATCGCGGCAATCGGCCCGTACACCATGGTCACCAGCAGCACCAGGTAGGTCAGCAGTACCACCGTCAAGAGCTTGTTCATCTTGGAAGGATCGGCCTTGGCGGGGTAGCCATCCTTGGCCAGCGTTTCCGCCACAGCCTTCTTGAACGCGCCATCCTTGGCCTTCAGATCGTCGCCGCTCAGGCCCACCGCTGCATAGCTGGGGATGGTGTCGTTGCCGATCTTGATGACCGCCGTTGTGCCCGCTGGTGCCGCCTCGGTTTCATAGCTCACCGAATTGGCCGCCAGCAGTTGCTTGGCCACGTCGCAGGAGCTGGTGAACTTGGACGTCCCCGTCGGGTTGAACTGGAACGAGCACTCGGCCGGGTTGGCCACCACCACCACCTTGTTCCTCGCTTGCGCTGCTGCCAGATCGGGGTTGGCCGCTTCGGTCAGCATCTTGAACACGGGGAAGTAGGTCAGCACGGCCAGCAGGCAGCCCGCCATGATGATGGGCTTGCGGCCGATCTTGTCGGACAGCGAGCCAAAGATCACGAAGAAGGGCGTTGCAATCAGCAGGGCCACGGCGATCATCAGGTTGGCGGTCACGGCGTCGACCTTGAGCTGCTGGGTCAGGAAGAACAGCGAATAGAACTGGCCGGTGTACCAGACCACGGCCTGACCAGCGGTCAAACCCACCAGTGCCAGGATCACGATCTTCAGGTTCTTCCACTGGCCGAACGATTCCTTCAGCGGCGCCTTGGAGGTCTTGCCTTCGGCCTTCATGCGCTGGAACGCAGGCGATTCCGACAGGGTCATGCGGATCCACACCGACACGCCCAGCAGAATGATCGACACCAGGAACGGAATGCGCCAGCCCCAGTCATTGAACGCAGGCTCGCCCATCGCAGTGCGCGTGCCCAGAATCACCAGCAGCGACAGGAACAGACCCAGGGTGGCCGTGGTCTGGATCCACGAGGTGTAGGCACCGCGCTTGCCGTTGGGGGCATGCTCGGCCACATACGTCGCAGCACCACCGTATTCACCACCCAGCGCCAGACCCTGCAGCATGCGCAACACGATCAGGATGATAGGCGCTGCCACGCCAATGCTGGCGTAGTTGGGCAGGATGCCGACGATGAAGGTGGAGGCGCCCATCAGCAAGATGGTGACCAGGAAGGTGTACTTGCGCCCGATCATGTCGCCCAGGCGGCCGAACACCAGCGCGCCAAAGGGGCGCACGATGAAGCCGGCAGCGAAGGCCAGCAACGCAAAGATGAAGGCGGAGGTGGGGTCCAGTCCGGAGAAGAACTGCTTGGCGATGATGGCCGCCAGCGAGCCGTAGAGATAGAAGTCGTACCACTCAAAAACGGTGCCGAGTGACGAGGCAAAGATGACCTTGCGCTCCTCCTTGGTCATCGGCCGTGCTGCTGCACTGGTTGCCATGCTGTTGTCTCCTTGTAGTGTTGCCGCACTTTTGTTTGGCGGACACTGCATTCTTCAAGCAAGCGCTGACCCAAGTCTGACGGTTTTCCAACACTAGCTTGCAAGCTGCTGACAATTCGCTGACAAAATCCAGCGCAACCCGCAGAAAAGGTTTTGCTATGTGGAAAATCGCTGCACTGCAGCAGCAACCAAGGGAAAGTCCCAGGGCTGGCAAATCCACGGGAAAAGGTGTTTGCAGCGACTCAGAAGCCGGACATCAGCGTTTGGCCAATCCGGAAGGACGGTCGGCCGACGCATCCCACTGGCCATCTGCAAACCAGGCACCGCCGTTCAGGTAGGCACTCAGCATCGGCAAGCCATCGAAACCCCAGAACAGCTTGCCATCCAGCACCATGCTGGGCACGCCAAACACGCCGGTGGCCACTGCGGCGTCGGTATTGCTGCGCAAGGCCTGCTTGGCCTCCTGCTCGGCCGCATCGCCAGCGCGCAGCTGCTCGGCAAGTGTCTGCTCCAGCGCCTGCAGGCGTTGCGCATCCAGCGCGTCGGCCCCTCCCAGCCAGACATGGCGGAAGATGGCGTCGGCCGTGAAGCGGTTGATACAGCCGCCCTGCGCTGTGCGCAGCGCCAGGCGCAGCAACGGCAACGGGTTGAAAGGATGCTCGGCGGGCATCTGCAGACCGCAGCCCTGCCGGTGGCCCAGCCAGCTGGCGTGGCGGTAGGTCCATTCGCGCTTGCCGGCGATGCCGGCCGGCCCGGGATTGGCATGCTGCTGCAGCAACGCACCCAGCAGCACAGGCCGGTAGCGCACATGCACGCTATGGCCTTGCAAGGCCTGGGGCAGCGCATCAAAGGCCAGCCAGGCATAGGGAGAGACAAAGTCCAGGTAGAAATCGATGGTTTTCATACCGGACCCCGGTCAAACCGCCGGCACCAAGGGCCGGCCGTTGCTGCCCAGGCCCGCACGGCCCAGTGCCTGCAGCCAGATCTGCTGGCGCTCGGCGGTATCGGCCTTGGACCAGGCGCGGATCTCGTCAATCGAGCGGTAGCAGCCGATGCAGTGGCTGCGGTCCGCGTTCATCTTGCACAGCGACACACAGGGCGATGGCACCACATCGGCGTAACCGGCCGCAAAGGCACCGGTCACCCGGACCTGCTTGGTGCGCGCTGCCAGCGGCGCGGGCGAGGCCACGGGCAACGCCACCGGCTTGTCCGCTTGCTCTGTCATGCCGCCTCCTTGACCACATCGGCCACCGGCGCGCCGGTCAGCGCTTGCAGATCGGCTGGCGCCAGCGCGAACACGCCATTCGGGTGGCCTGCTGCAGCCCAGATCTGTTCAAAGCGGAACAGCTCGCGGTCAATCAGAGTAACGGGCTTGCTCAGATGGCCGACCGGCGAGACACCGCCAATCGCAAAGCCGGTGCGCGCTTTGACAAAGTCCGCATCCGCACGGCCCACCGGGCCGACCAGCGCGGCCACCTTGGCCTCGTCCACGCGGCAATCGCCCGAGGTAATGACCAGCACGCAGGCGTCATCGCTCTTGCGGCGAAAAATAATGCTCTTGGCAATCTGGCCCAATGCAATGCCCAGCGCATCGGCGGCCTCCTGGGCTGTGCGCGCTGAGACCTCCAGCATCTGCGGCCCATGCGGATGGCCCTGGTCCTGCAGCACCCTGGCTACCCGCTGCACCCCTTCGGGCAGGCTCAGCAATTCCGCTCCACACATGGTTTGACTCCTGGTTAAGCCATGATTGTGCCGGCTTGCGCCCCCGGCTGCAGCGCCCCGGGCATTCGTTCCCCAGACATTCGCGTCCCGGACATTCGCGCCCCCGCCTCGGCCCTTCAGCCCGCGCGCTTGTTCATCAGTGCCACGGCCACGCGCGAGTTGGGCTTGCGCTGCAGGAAGTCACTGATGTAGATGCCTGCATCGACCAGCTTGTCCAGATCGATGCCGGTCTCGATGCCCATGCCCTGCAGCATGTAGACCAGGTCCTCGGTGGCGACATTGCCGGTTGCGCCCTTGGCATAGGGGCAGCCGCCCAGGCCGGCGATGGAAGACTGGAAGTTCCAGATGCCCAGCTCCAGCGAGGCCAAGGTGTTGGGCAGCGCCTGGCCATAGGTGTCGTGGAAATGCCCGCTGACATGGTCAACATCGAAATACTGCAACGTGGCCTCCAGCGCCTTTTGCACTTTGATCGGCGTGCCCACGCCAATGGTGTCGGCCACATCCACGCGCTCCACGCCAATGCCCTTCATCAGCTCGGCCAGGTAGGCCACGCGCGAAGGCGCAATCTCCCCTTCATAGGGGCAGCCGACGGCGCAGCTCATCGCACCACGCACGGCAATGCCGGCAGCCTTGGCCGCGTCCACCACGGGGGCAAAGCGCTCGATGCTCTCGGCAATCGAGCAGTTGATGTTGCGCTGGCTGAAGGCCTCGCTGGCCGCGCCAAAGACCACGATCTCATCGGGCTGCGAGGCCACGGCCGCTTCATAGCCCTTCAGGTTCGGGGTCAGCACCGAATAGCGCACACCGGCCTTGCGCGCCAGCCCCGCCATCACCTCGGCGTTATCGCCCATCTGCGGCACCCACTTGGGACTGACAAAGCTGGTCACCTCAATCTCGGTCAGGCCTGCCTCCTGCAGCCGGTGGGTCAGCTCGATCTTCACGGCGGCCGGCACTGGCGATTTCTCGTTCTGCAGGCCGTCACGGGGGCCGACATCAATCAATTGGACACGTTGGGGGTAGCGGGCCATGGGGCGTCTCCTGGAGTATTTCTCAAAAACGGGGGGCGGAATCAGTATCCGCGATCGGCATAGACCATGCCGCCAGGCTTCTCTCCGGCGGCAAAGGCCTGGAGCTTGTGCAGGATCTGCTGCAAGGTCTCTTCGGGCAAGGTGCGGGCGGAGCTGTGGGGGGTGATGCGGATCCGCGGATGCTGCCAGAACGGGTGGCCGGCGGGCAGCGGCTCGGTGCGGAACACGTCCAGTGTGGCGCCTGCGACCTGGCCGCTGTCCAGCGCCGCCAGCAGGTCGGCATCGACCAGGTGCGCGCCGCGCGCCACATTGATCACATAGGCGCCCGGCTGCAGCTGCGCCAGCAGGCTGGCGTCGATGATGTTCTCGGTCTGCGGGGTCAGCGGCAGCAGGTTGACGAGGATGCGTGTGGCGCTCAGAAAGGCCGGCAGTTGGGCACTGCCTGCATAGCAGTCCACACCAGCGATCTGCTTGGGCGAGCGGCTCCAGCCGCGCACCGGAAAATCAAACTGCGCCACCGCCCGGGCCACGCGCTCGCCCAGCACACCCAGGCCCATCACGCCGACGGGAAAATCGCTGCGCAAGCGCAAGGGCTGCTGTGCCCAGACGCCGTCGCTTTGCTGGGCGCGGTACGGCGCCAGGTCGCGGAAATGGTCGATGACCGCATGGCAGACATACTCGGCCATCTGCACGGCCATGCCGGCATCTTCGAGCCGGAGCACCGGCACGCCAGGCGGCAGCCGGCGCGCGAACAGCGCATCGACGCCGGCACCCATGTTGAAAATGGCCTTGAGGCCCGCGCCTTGCTCGTCCAACAGCTGCTGCGGCGGCTTCCAGACCAGCGCGTAGTCGGCCTGGGCCATGCCCGGGGTCCAGCCGCTGGCGTCCGCCTGGGGCAGGTGCAGCCGAATCGCGTCCAGCCAGGGCTGGAGCGCATCGCTGTCGGTGTAGACGAGAATTTTCATGGCCGGCATTTCAGCACAGAAAGCAGCGCAGCGCCGTCACAGACAGCGCAGAGGCGCATACGTCAGGACGCAGCGACCTGCAGCTTGAGCAGCTCGGCGCCTTCGGTCACCTGGTCGCCGGGTGCAAACAGCAGCTCCAGCACCTCGCCATCGGCTGGGGCGGCAATCGTGTGCTCCATCTTCATTGCCTCCATCACCGCCAGCGGCTGGCCCTTGCTGACCTTGTCGCCCGCCTTGACCGCAAACGACACCACCTTGCCCGGCATCGGCGCCGTCAGGCGCCCGCCTTCGCTGCCAGCGTCGCCGGCATGGGCCAGCGCATCGATGGCGGTGATCTCGGCCGCACCACGCGGAGCAAACACATGCACCACCTCGCCCTGCTGCCAGGTCTGCACCTGGTCGCGCTGGCCGTTGAACTGCAGCTCCACCAGCTCGCCGTTGGGGCTGAACTGCAGCGGGCCGGTGGCATCGCCCACCGTCAGCACCAGGCCGCCCGCCTCGTAGCGCAGCGCCGCCTGCAGCTTGTCGCCGCCAAACTCAAAGTCAAAACGGCGCTCGGTCACGCCATGCGATTGCCAGCCGTCGCGGCGGCTGAAGGGGTCGTTGCTCTCGGTAGCGCGCTCCTGCAGCAGCTCGGCCACCACGGCAGCGGCCGCAGCGGTATCCAGGCCCAGGCCGCGCGGCTTGAAGAGCAGCGCCTCTTCGCGCTGGATCAGTGCCGTATCGAGCTTGGCCTGGCCAAACGAGGGCGTGGCCAGGATATGGCGCAGAAACTGCACATTGGTCTGCAGGCCGACGATGCGCACGGCCGCCAGCGCCGCATCCAGCCGTGCCAGCGCCTGGGCGCGGTCTGCGCCATGGACGATGAGCTTGGCGATCATGCTGTCGTAGAACGGGCTGATGGCATCGCCTTCGCGCACGCCATCGTCAATGCGCACATCGCTGATCGCAAAACTGCTGCAGTCGGGCTTGCGGTAGACATGCAAGGTGCCGGTGGCGGGCAGGAAGTTGTTGTCCGGGTTCTCGGCGCAGATACGCGCCTCGATCGCGTGGCCGCTGATCTTCAGCGCGGCCTGCTGCTTGGGCAACGGCTGGCCGTTGGCCACCAGCAGCTGCCACTGCACCAGGTCCTCGCCGGTGATGGCCTCGGTCACCGGGTGCTCGACCTGCAGGCGCGTGTTCATTTCCATGAAGTAGAACTTCATCGCCTCGGGCTGGTCGTAGCCGCCGGGCTGCTCGACGATGAATTCCACCGTGCCCGCACCCACATAGCCCACGGCCTTGGCCGCTGCCACCGCCGCCTCGCCCATCTGCTGGCGCAGTGCGGCCGTCATGCCGGGCGCTGGTGCCTCTTCCAGCACCTTCTGGTGGCGGCGCTGTACTGAGCAGTCGCGCTCGAACAGGTAGACGCAGTTGCCTTGCGTATCGCCAAACACCTGGATCTCGATATGGCGCGGGCGCAGCACGTATTTCTCGATCAGCACCGCATCATTGCTGAAGCTGTTGATGGCCTCGCGCTTGCAGGATTCCAGCGCGGCGGCAAAGTCCTCGCTTTTTTCCACCAGGCGCATGCCCTTGCCACCGCCGCCGGCGCTGGCCTTGATCAGCACCGGGTAGCCGATGCGGTCGGCCTCCTTGTGCAGCAGGGCCGGGTCTTGCCCTGCGCCGTGGTAGCCCGGCACCAGGGGTACGCCGGCCTTTTCCATCAGCTGCTTGGATTCGGCCTTCAGGCCCATCGCCCGGATGGCGCTGGCAGGCGGGCCGATGAAGACCAGGCCCGCAGCGGCGCAAGCGGCGGCAAAGTCCTCGTTCTCGCTCAGAAAGCCGTAGCCGGGGTGGATGGCCTGGGCGCCGGTGGCCTGGGCGGCCTCGATGATGCGTTCCCAGCGCAGGTAGCTGTCCTTGGGGGCGCTGCCACCGATGTGCACGGACTCGTCGCAGGCGGCCACATGCTTGGCATGGGCGTCGGCATCAGAGTACACGGCCACGGTCTTGACACCCATGCGGCGGGCGGTAGCGGCGACGCGGCAGGCAATCTCACCACGGTTGGCGATCAAAATTTTCGAGAACATACAACAATCTCCTCAGTCTTCTTCCCTGTCCCCGGCCCGCCTTCGCAAGCCCTGGGTCAATATCGTTGGTGATCCGCGCCGGTGGCGGCCAGGGCCACCGGCTCTTCATGGCCGAGCCACCGGCGAATCCGGCGCACCACAGCCCGCAAAAACTTCCACAGCGCCCAGGTCATCACCCACATCAGCACCAGCACCACGGCCAGCGCCACCGCAAACACCAGCGGGTGGTTGATGGCCAGCCACACTGCGCCGACCGACACCCCGTCTTCCAGCAGGCTCGCCCCCCAATTGGAGAACGGCTCCGGGCTGGTGTTGATCGCCGCGCGCGTGGTGGTCTTGGCCACCTGGCTGCTCAGCGCCAGGGTGCCGCCCATCAAGGCGGCCGCCGTGGCCATCGTCGCGTTGTCGGTACCAAACACGCTGGCGGCCAAGGCCGCGCCAGCGGGCACACGCACGACGCTCTGCACCACATCCCAGACCGAATCCACGCCGGGGATCTTGTCGGCAAAGAACTCGACAAACAGCAGCGCGCCACTGATGACCAGGATCACCGGCTGCTGCAGCACCGTCAGCCCGCCGGGCAGGTGCAGCACGCCCGTCGCGCCCAGCATGCCCGTCACAAACACCACCGCGTAGAGCCGAAAGCCACTGGCCCAGCCCAGCGCGGCCGCCAGGGCCATCAGCTGGCCCCAGTCCCACTGCGCCATGGCCTGGCCCATCTGGCCGGCCACCTGGCCGACCTGGTCGGCCGCCTGCCCCACCGTTTGGGCGGTGTCCTTGTCCAGATGCAGGCCCATGCCGTGCAGCCAGTTGACGATGGTGTTCCAGGTATCCATGGTGGGGGCTCCTCAGTGCCAGTCAGCAAACGCGCTGTTTATAGCGCCAACGCCTGCTTGCTGTCTGCCATCCAAGGCCGTGTTATGCGTACTTCAGCCTCCCAGCCAGCTGGGTTTGCGTTTGTTCAAGAATGCCTGCACGCCTTCCTTGCCTTCGGCGCTGGCGCGGATATCGGCAATGCCGGCCACCGTCTCGGCGATCAGCGCCTCGTCCATCTCGCGGCCGGCCACATCGAGCACCAGCTTTTTGCAGGCCTGCACCGCTGCCGGGCTGGCGCTCAGCAGGTGCTTGAGCAGGCCGTCCACAGCGCTGTCCAGCGCCTCGGCCTCCACCACCTGGTGCACGAAGCCGGTGCGCAGTGCTTCAGCGGCGTCAAAGCGCTCGCCGGTCAGAAAGTAGCGGTGCGCCGCACGCGGGCCCATCGCGCGGATCACATAAGGGCTGATCGTGGCCGGGATCAGACCGATCTTCACCTCGCTGAGGCAAAAACCGGCATGGCTGGCCGCCACCGCCATGTCGCAGCAAGCGACCAGACCCATGCCGCCGGCGTAGACATCGCCTTGCACCCGCGCGATCGTCGGCTTGGGGCAGGTGTAGATCACGCGCAGCATCTCGGCGAGCTTGCCGGCATCGACCAGGTTCTCCTCACGGGTGTAATCGGCCATCGCGCGCATCCAGTTCAGGTTGGCGCCGGCGCAAAAGGCCGGGCCTTCGGCGGCCAGCACCACGGCGCGGACCTGGGCCTGCGCCCCCACCCAGCTGAAGGCGCGGGTGATGTCGGCAATCACCTCGTCGCTGAAGGCATTGCGGACATCGGGCTGGGTCAGCGTGATGGTGGCCACCGGCCCAGCGGCTTCGACGGTCAGAAATGTGCTTTTCATGGTGTCCTCTCTGTCTCAGGGCATTACATGCGGAAGACGCCGAACCTGGTGTCTTCGATCGGTGCATTGCGGGTGGCTGCCAGGCCCAGCGCCAGCACGCGGCGGGTATCGGCCGGGTCGATGACGCCGTCATCCCACAGGCGTGCCGAGGCGTAGTAGGGGTGGCCCTGGTCCTCGTACTGCTGGCGGATGGGTGCCTTGAAGGCCTCCTCCTCCTCCGCCGTCCAGGCGCCGCCCCGGCCCTCGATGCCATCGCGCTTGACCGTGGCCAGCACGCTGGCCGCCTGCTCGCCGCCCATCACGCTGATGCGTGCGTTCGGCCACATCCACAGGAAGCGCGGGCTATAGGCCCGGCCGCACATGCCGTAGTTGCCGGCGCCAAAACTGCCACCGATGATGATCGTGAACTTGGGCACGCTGGCCGTGGCCACCGCCGTCACCAGCTTGGCGCCGTGGCGGGCAATGCCCTCGTTCTCGTACTTGCGGCCCACCATGAAGCCGGTGATGTTCTGCAGGAAGACCAGCGGAATCTTGCGCTGGCAGCACAGCTCGATGAAGTGCGCGCCCTTGACGGCCGACTCGCTGAACAGAATGCCGTTGTTGGCGATGATGCCGACCTCCATGCCCTCGACCCGGGCAAAGCCGCAAACCAGGGTTGCGCCAAAGCGGGCCTTGAACTCGTCGAAATCGCTGCCATCGACAATGCGGGCGATGATTTCGCGCACATCGAAAGGCTTGCGCGTATCGACGGGGATCACGCCATACAGCTCATCGGCCGGGTAGGCCGGTGCCTGCGGCGCCTTGTCCGCGGCATGGGGCTGCTTGGCCTTGTTCAGATGGCTCACGGCCTTGCGGGCCAGCGCCAGCGCATGGGTGTCGTTGTCGGCCAGGTGGTCGGCCACACCCGACAGGCGGGTGTGCACATCCCCGCCGCCCAGGTCTTCGGCGCTCACCACCTCGCCGGTCGCAGCCTTCACCAGCGGTGGGCCACCGAGGAAAATCGTGCCCTGGTTCTTCACGATGATGGACTCATCGCTCATCGCGGGCACATAGGCGCCGCCGGCGGTGCAGGAGCCCATGACCACGGCGATCTGCGCAATGCCCTGGGCCGACATATTGGCCTGGTTGTAGAAGATGCGGCCAAAGTGCTCGCGGTCGGGGAAGACCTCGTCCTGGTTGGGCAGGTTGGCGCCGCCCGAATCGACCAGGTAAATGCAGGGCAGGCGGTTTTGCGCCGCCACTTCCTGCGCGCGCAAATGTTTTTTAACCGTCATCGGGTAGTAGGTGCCGCCTTTGACCGTGGCATCATTGCACACGATCATGCAGTCCACCCCGCTGACCCGGCCCACGCCGGCAATCAGGCCCGCGCCGGGCGCATCGTTGTTGTACATGTTCAGTGCAGCCAGTGGTGCCAGCTCCAAAAAGGGCGTGCCGGGGTCCAGCAGCATCTGCACGCGGTCACGCGGCAGCAGCTTGCCCCGGCCCAGGTGCTTGGCCCGTGCGGCTTCACCACCGCCTTGCGCCACCTTGGCAGACTGGGCCCGCAGGTCCTCCACAATGCTGCGCATGGCTTGCGCATTGGTCTGAAAATCTGCCGACCGGGCATTCAGCTGGGTTGCGAGTTTGCTCATGCTTGTCCTCTTCAATGTTCTAGCGTTCCGTTCAGAAACGCGTTTTCTTTAAAAATAGTCTGCTGCCAAACGAATCCGCACCATGCACACCGTCGAAACCGTCCTGCTCGTCCTGATGATCGGTGCCGTCACCGGCATCATTGCGCGCTACATCCGGGCCATACCGCTGCCGCTGATCCAGATCATGCTGGGTGCTGCGCTGTCCTGGCCGCAACAAGGCCTGCATATCGATTTCGATCCCGGCCTGTTCATGCTGCTGTTCATTCCGCCGCTGCTGTTTGCCGACGGCTGGCGCATTCCCAAGCGCGAGTTCTTTGCGCTGTACCGCCCTATTTTGCGGCTGGCCTTTGGCCTGGTGCTGTTTACCGTGATTGGCCTGGGCTACCTGATCCACTGGATGATTCCGGAGATCCCGCTGACCGTGGCCTTTGCGCTGGCCGCCGTGATATCGCCCACCGATGCGGTGGCCGTCTCGGCCATCACGCGCAACCTGGGCATGCCGGCCCACACCATGCATGTGCTCGAAGGCGAGTCGCTGCTCAACGATGCCTCGGGCCTGGTGGCGCTGAAATTCGCCATCGCCGCCACGTTGACCGGCGTGTTCTCCTGGACCCAGGTCACGCAGGAATTTCTGTGGATCGCGCTGGGCGGCCTGGGCGTGGGTGCGGCGGTGGGCTGGGGCTTCAGCTACCTGCGCGATACCGTCACCCGCCGCCTGGGCGATGTGGCGGCGACCCAGATGGTGCTGCTGCTGGTGCTGCTGCCGTTTGCAGCCTACCTGCTGGGTGAAAAGATTGGCGTCTCCGGCATTCTGGCGGCCGTGGCCGCTGGCGTGGCCACCAATTTTGGCGATCTGAACCGGGCCGACTACATCTCCGAGCGCATGCAGACCGCCGGTACCTGGGCGATGGTCGAATCGGCCTTCAACGGCGCGATCTTCCTGCTGCTGGGTCTGCAGCTGCCGTCGATCATTGGCGTGACCTTGCGCGATGCCGGCCATGACTGGTGGATTCTGGTGGGCTATGTGGCCATCATCTCGATCGCGCTGCTGGCGCTGCGCTGGATCTGGCTGATGCTGGGCGTCAGCCGCAGCCTGCACAAGGCCCACCAGGCCGGCAAGCTGATCAAGAAACCCGATCTCTGGCTGAACCTGGCCACCACCTTGGCGGGCATTCGCGGAGCGGTCACGCTGGCCGGTGCGCTGTCCGTGCCGCTGCTGCTGAACAACGGCCAGCCGTTTCCGGCAAGGGACATGCTGATCTTTCTGGCCACCGGCACGATCTTGTTCACCCTGGTGATCGGCAGCATCGGCCTGCCGCTGGTGCTGCGCCGCGTGCAGGCGGTGAGCGAGCCCGAATCGGTGCGCGAAGAGCGCCAGGCGCGCATTGCAGCCTGCCGCGCAGCGATCAACAGCCTGGCGATGAGCGATGACGATGCCGCCCAGCAGCCCACCGAATGGCAGGCCCAGCAGCATGAAATCGAAGGCCGCATTGCGCGCGAATACCGCAACCGTATCGACCTGCTCGACGAAGAGCGCACGCCCGAATCGGCCGAGGTGCAGGACCTGGCCACGCCTGACGCCGTGCAGGAGCGGCGCCTGCGCTATGTGGCCGAGCTGGAGATGCGGCTGAACTGCATCAAGGTCGAGCGCCACACGATCTACGCCGAGCGGCACAACAACCGCATCAATGACGAATCGCTGCGCAGCCTGGTCCAGGAGCTGGACCTGAGCGAGATCACCTTGCGCAAGCGCCTGGAAGTGGCCCGCCGCGCCGCTGCCAAGCAGGCAGCCAAGCTGGAAGGGCATTGATCGTACAGGCGGTTGCTGCATGGCGGCGCTCTGCGCGGTTCAGGCCGTCTTGCTCACATCCAGCTTCAGCGATTCGATCATCGCCTCGCGGATCTTGAACTTCTGGATCTTGCCGGTCACCGTCATCGGGAAGGCCTCGACAAACTCGATGTAGCGCGGCACCTTGTAATGGGCCACCCGGCCCTTGCAGTAGCTGCGCAGTGCCTCGGCATCCAGGCTTTGGCCGGCCTTGACGATGACCCAGGCGCAGAGCTCTTCGCCAAAGCGGCTGTCGGGCACGCCGACCACCTGTACATCCTGCACCTGCGGGTGGGTGTAGAGGAACTCCTCGATCTCGCGCGGGTAGATGTTCTCGCCGCCCCGGATCACCATGTCCTTGATGCGGCCGACGATGTTCACATAGCCTTCGGCATCCATCGTGGCCAGGTCGCCGGTGTGCATCCAGCCATCGCCATCGATGGCCTCGCGCGTCTTGGCCTCGTCGCCCCAGTAGCCATGCATGACGGAGTAACCGCGCGTGCAGAGCTCACCCGATTGGCCGGGGGCCACGGTCTCGCCGGTCTCGGGGCTGACGATCTTGACCTCCAGGTGCGGATGCACCTTGCCGACAGTGGAGACGCGCTTGTCCAGCGGCGTATCGGTCGAGCTTTGGCAGCTGACCGGGCTGGTCTCGGTCATGCCGTAGGCGATGGTGATCTCGGACAGATGCATCTGGCTGACGACGCGCTTCATCACCTCGATGGGGCAGGGGGAGCCAGCCATGATGCCGGTGCGCAGGCTCGACAGGTCGAACTCGGCAAAACGCGGGTGGTCCAGCTCGGCGATGAACATCGTGGGCACGCCATGCAGGCCGGTGCAGCGCTCGGCCTGCACCGTCTCCAGCACGGTCAGCGCATCAAAGCCATCATTGGGGTAGACCATGGCCGCACCATGCGTCATGCAGGCCATATTGCCCAGCACCATGCCAAAGCAATGGTAGAGCGGCACGGGGATGCAGAGCCGGTCCTCTTCGGTCAACCGCATCGCCTCGCCAATGAAATAGCCGTTGTTGACGATATTGCGGTGGGTCAGGGTGGCGCCCTTGGGAAAGCCGGTGGTGCCACTGGTGAACTGGATATTGATCGGGTCGTAAGGCGTCAAGGTGGCGCCGATCTGCGCGACCTGCGGGTCGGCTGCCTCACCGCTGGCGATAAAGCGCGAGAAGCGCTGCATGCCCGGCTGCTCCTGGCCCTGGCCTGCGACATCGATCCAGACCACCAGGCGCAGATCGGGCAGCGCCGCGATCTGCAGTGCGGCGCTGCCTTGTGTCTCCAGCTCCGGCGCCAGCGCGCGCACCATGCCCAGGTAGTCGCTGGTCTTGAAGCGCTCCATCACGAACAGCGCCTTGCACTGCACCTTGTTCAGCGCATAGGCCAGCTCGGAGGTGCGGTAGGCCGGGTTGATGTTGACGAGGATGATGCCCACATGGGCGGTGGCCAGCTGCAGCAGCACCCATTCCACATTGTTGTGCGACCAGATGCCGACCCGGTCGCCTTTGGCGATGCCGGCACGCAGCAAGGCACTGGCCAGTTGCTGCGATTGCGCCAGCAGCTGCTGGTAGCTCAGGCGCAGGCCCTGGTGGCGGCTGATGAGCGCATCACGCGCGCCAAAACGGGCCGCCGTCTCGCTCAGTTGCTGGCCGATGGTCTTGTTCAGCAGGCGCGGCTCGCTGGCGCCCCGTGCATAGCTGCTGGTCAATCTGGTCTCGCTCATGGTGTCTCCTGTCCGCCGCCCAACCAGCCGGGCCGGCGGCCTTTTTCCTTGTCTTTCAGCATACGCGAGCGTGCCGCGCAAATGATGGCAGGATGGTTGCAAATGTCGCCAGTACAATGGCCCTGCTTGGCGCTATTTAAACCCCACCCTCCATGCCCAAACCCCTGCCCTCTTCTGCCGTCGTGCACCACCCCGCAGTCACGCCCATTGCCTTTGTCCGGGCAATCGCCCGTGCCTACCAGCACCGGGGGCTGAGCGCGGATCGTGCGCTGCAATTGGCGCAAATCGATCCCTTGGCGGTCGAAAAAGACGGCCCCGGCATCACCGCCTTGCAGTTCGAAACCCTCTCCGACGCCGCCATGCAGGAGCTGGACGACGAGGCCCTGGGCTGGTTCAGCCGCCGCCTGCCCTGGGGCAGCTATGGCATGCTGGCCCGCGCCTCGCTCACCAGCCCCAACCTGGGGGTGGCGCTCAAGCGCTGGTGCCGCCACCATGGCCTGCTCACCGATGACCTGGCGCTCAGCCTGCAGGTGCAGGGCGAGACGGCCACGGTCGAGATCATCGAACACACCGGCCTGGGTGAGCTGCGCGAGTTCTGCCTGGTCTCCATGCTGCGCAATATGCATGGGCTGTCGAGCTGGTTTGTCGATTCGTCGCTGCCGCTGTTCAAGGTGAGTTTTCCGTTCGACGCACCCGCCCATGCCGATGTGTATGCGCTGCTCTTCCCTGGCGATGTGCAGTTTGGCGCACCGGTCACCCGCATGCAGTTTGATGCGCGCTACCTGGCCTTGCCGATTGCCCGCGACGAAGCGGCGTTGCAGCGCATGCTGCAGCGCGCGCTGCCGCTGACCGTGCGTCCCTACCGCCGCGACCGGTTGATGGTGCAGCGCGTGCGCCAGCTGCTGGCGGCCGACCCCTCGGCGATGCACAGCGCCGACAGCCTCTCGGCCAAGCTGCACCTGTCGCTGCGCACACTGCACCGCCAGCTCAAGGATGAGGGCGCATCGCTGCAGGCCCTGAAGGACGAGGTGCGGCGCGAACGCTCGCTGACCCTGCTCCACCGCAGCAACCGGCCGATCAAGCAGATCGCGCAGCTGGCCGGCTTCAGCAATGACAAAAGCTTTATCCGCGCCTTCCGCACCTGGATGGGCATGTCCCCGGCCGAGTATCGCAAGAGCACCCGGCCGCCGGCCTGAGGCTCCGCAGATACGGGCCTGACACCGGCCCGATTTGCAACCTGGCTGACACCTGCAGGGCAGCCACTGGCGTCCATTCGTGCCAAGATGGCGGCACAACATCGGATGGAGACTTGCTGTGATCGAGCTGTACCACTGTGTGAGCGCGCGCTCGTTCCGCGCGCTATGGATGCTGGAAGAGCTGGGCCTGCGCTACCGGCTGCAGATGCTGCCCTTTCCGCCCCGCGCACTGGCCAAGCACTATCTGGCGCTCAACCCGCTGGGCACCGTGCCGCTGCTGATCGACGGCGACACCCGCATGACCGAGTCCGCCGCCATCTGCCAGTACCTGGCCAGCCGCGACCCCGCGCAGCGCCTGGACGTGCAGCCCAGCGACCCCGCCTATGGCAGCTACCTGAACTGGCTGCACATGTCCGATGCGACCTTGACCTTTCCGCAGACCCTGGTGCTGCGCTACCAGTTCTTTGAGCCCGCCGTGCGGCGCCAGCCCCAGGTAGCCGAAGACTACGAGCGCTGGTTTCTGGGCCGGCTGCGCGCGCTGGAGACCGCTGCCCAGGCGATGCCGGACAACCAGCCCTACCTCTGCGCAGGCCGCTTCACGGCCGCCGATGTGGCCGTGGGCTATGCGCTGATGCTGTCGGACTACCTGGGCATGTCGTCCCAATGGGGGCCGGCCACCCAGCACTACTGGATGCAGCTGCAACAGCGTGCCGCCTTCCTGCGCAGCCTGGAGGCCGAAAAGCAGGCCGCGCTGGACCAGCAGATCGACCCCATTCCGTCGCCGTTGATCCGGCCCTGACCTTGCCTGGAAGCCCTCGACATGATCGCCATCACCGACCAGACCACCATTGGCCAGGCACTGCAGGCCGCCATGGCGCGCTACCCCGACCACAGCCTGCTGGCAGTGCCGGCCAACCCCAAGCGCAGTTACCTGCCCGAGGGCTGCGAGTTCAGCTACACGCAGGCCGGCGCCCATATTGCGCGGCTGCAGGCGAGCTACCAGGCGGCCGGCTATGGCGTGGGCCACCGCGTGGGGCTGTTTCTGGAAAGCCGGCCCGAACACCTCTGGCACAAGCTGGCGATGAACAGCCTGGGCATCTGCTGTGTGCCCATCAACCCCGACTACAAGCGCCGCGAGCTGAACTACCTGATCGACCATGCGCAGCTGGATCTGGTCGTCTGCCTGCCCGAGCGGCTGGAGGCGCTGCAGCAGTCCCTGCAGGACACGCGCAACCAGCCGGCGCTGGTCTGCACCGATCCGCAAGATGGCAGCGCCATCACACTGCCAGCAGCACGCTCGCAGCCCTCGGGCCGCTTGAGCGCCGATACGCCTGCGAGCATCCTCTACACCTCCGGCACCACCGGCCAGCCCAAGGGCTGTGTGCTATCGCATGCCTATGAGCTGGCCGCTGGCAAGTGGTATGCATCCCACCCCGGCCATGTGTCGATCCAGGAAGGCCGCGAGCGCCTGTTCAACCCGCTGCCGCTGTTCCATGTCAACGCCTCCATCCTGTCGTTCTACTGCATGCTGCTGAGCGGTGGCTGCCAGATCCAGACTGACCGCTTTCAGCCCAGCCGCTGGTGGGAAGAGGTGGCCAGCAGCCGCGCCACCATCGTCCACTACCTGGGCGTGATCATTCCGCTGCTGCTCAAGCAGCCGCCGTCCGACTGGGAAAAACAGCACTGCGTGCGCTTTGGCTATGGCGCGGGGGTGGAGCCACAGCTGCATGCCGCTTTCGAGCAGCGCTTTGGCTTTCCGCTGATCGAGCTGTGGGGCATGACCGAGGTGGTGCGCACCCTCTCCGACCATGGCGACGACCGCCAGGTGGGCACACGCTCCTTTGGCCGGGGTGCGCCCGGGCTGGAGGTGCGGGTGGCCGATGAGAGCGGCCAGCCGGTGCCGCCCGGCACGCCTGGCGAGATGCTGGTGCGCCACTCGGCCGAGACGCCGCGCAAGCATTTTTTCAGCGAATACCTGGACAACCCCGAAGCCACCGCCAAGGCCTGGGAGGGCGGCTGGTTCCACACCGGGGATGTCGTGGTGCAGGACCCCGATGGCCTGCTGCACTTCATGGACCGGCGCAAGAACATCATCCGCCGCTCTGGCGAGAACATTGCGGCCGCCGAGGTGGAGGCCGTCCTGCTGTCCCACCCCAAGGTGCACCAGGTGGCCGTTCTGGCCGCGCCCGATGACATCCGCGAAGAAGAGGTGCTGGCCAGCATCGTGCTGAGTGAAGGCGTGGCGCCCGGCACTGCCATCTGCCAGGAGCTGTTCGCGTTCTGCCAGCAGGAGATGGCCTATTACAAGGTGCCAGGCTGGTGGTGGTTCACCGACGAGATCCCCACCACCGGCACGCAGAAGATCCAGAAGCACCGGATTCTGGCCGCAGGCCAGGATGTGCGCAGCCTGCCCCAGGTGCTGGACATGCGGGCGCACAAAAAGCGCTGACGGCGCCGGGCCCGCTGCTGCAGGGCGAGGAGTGCCGGGAGTCTAGCCTGCGCGGCGCAGCAGATCGGCGCCCTTTTCGCCAATCATCATCGTGGCCGCGCAGGTGTTGGCCGAGGTGATCTCGGGCATCACCGAGGCATCGATCACCCGCAGCCCCCGCAAGCCGTGCACGCGCAGCTGGGCATCGACAACGGCACCCGCCTCGGGCCTGGGCCCCATGCGCGCCGTGCCGTTGAGGTGGTAGGACGACACACCGTAGCGGTAGATGAAGTCCAGGATCTCGTCATCGGACTGCACCTGCGGCCCCGGCATGACCTCGTCCACCCGGTAAGGCGCCAGCGCCTGGCTCTGCAGCAAGGCGCGGGCCAGCCGCACGCCCCGGATCAAGGTCTGGCGGTCGCCCTCGTCCTCCAGATAGCGTGGCTGCACCACCGGATCGGCCAGTGGGTCGTTGGAGGCCAGCTGCACCGTGCCCATGCTCTGGGGCCGGTGCTGCCAGACGCCACAGGTCATGCCCGGAAACACATCGAGCTGGCCCACATAGCCTTCACGGTAGCTGGCCGGTGAGAACACGCCTTGCAGATCGGGCCGCTCCAGCCCTGGCTGCGAGGCCGCGAACCAGTGCACCACCGAGGGGCTGAGCTGCAGGATATTGGGTTTGCCGCGCAGCCATTGCCAGGCCTGGCCCCAGAGGCGTGGCACACGTGCCAGCTCGTTGATGGTGGTGGCGTTCTTCACCGAGGCGACCAGCCGCACCGAGAAATGGTCCTTCAGGTGCTGGCCCACACCGGGCAGGTGCACCTGCGTGGCAATGCCCAGCGCGCGCAGCCGCTCGCCATCGCCAATGCCCGACAGCTGCAGCAGCTTCGGTGTATTGATGGCGCCGGCGCTGACGACCACCTCGCGCCGCGCCCTCACCTGGCGCCGCACACCATCCTGCAGGTACTCCACACCGCAGGCGTGGCCGCCCTCGACCAGAATGCGCAGCGCCTGCGCGCCGGTCCGCACATCCAGGTTGCCGCGCCGCACGGCCGGGCGCAGAAAGCAGCCGGCCGTGCTCATGCGCCAGCCGTTGTGGATGCTGCGCTGGAAATAGCCCACGCCTTGCTGGTAGGCACCGTTGTAGTCGGGGTTGCGCGCCAGGCCCTGCTCGGCGGCGCCTTCCAGAAAGGCCTCGCAAATCGGGTGCGGCCAGTGCGGCAGGCTGACCTTGAGCGGGCCGTTGTGGCCGCGCAGTGCCGGATCGCCGCCATCGACAAAATGCTCGCTGCGCTGGAAATACGGCAGCACCTCGTCATAGGACCAACCGGCATTGCCCTGCGCGGCCCAGCCGTCGAAATCCTCGCGCTGGCCCCGGTTGTAGACCAGGCCATTGATGGAAGTGGAGCCGCCCAGGGTCTTGCCCTGGGGCAGCGGAATGCGCCGGCCAGCGGTGCGCTCCGTCGGTTCGGAGCTGAACTGCCAGGCCACCGCCGGGTTGAAGATCACCTTGATGAAGCCGGCCGGCAGCTTGAGGTAGGGCCGGTGGTCGGGCGGGCCGGCTTCAAGCACGCAGATGCGCAGTGCCGGGTCTTCGCCCAAGCGGGCAGCGACGATGGCTCCGGCCGCGCCGCTGCCGACCACCACATAGTCAAAACTGTCGGCGGCCGGCGCGCTCATGCATGGGCTCCCAGGTACGCGGCACGTACCTTGGGGTCGCGCCGCAGATCGGCTGCTGCGCCCTGCAACGTGAAGTGGCCGGTCTCCAGCACATAGGCGCGGTCGGCCACGGCCAGCGCCTGGTTGGCCATCTGCTCGACCAGCAAGATGGTCACCCCCTGCGCTTTGAGCTGGCGCACGATTGCAAAGATCTCCTTGACGATCAGTGGCGCCAGGCCCAGCGAGGGCTCATCGAGCAGCAACAGTTTGGGCCGCGACATCAGTGCACGCGCAATCGCCAGCATCTGCTGCTCGCCGCCCGACATGGTGCCGGCCATCTGCGCGCGGCGCTCCCGCAGCCGGGGGAAGGTGTTGAACTGCTGCTCCACATCGGCGGCAATCGCGGCGGCGCCATCCTTGCGGTGGTAGGCGCCCAGCAGCAGGTTGTCATGCACGCTCTGGTCGGCAAACACCTGCCGCCCCTCGGGCGACTGGGCGATGCCAAAGGGCACGCGCAGGTGGCCGGGCATGCGGGTGATGTCCTGGCCCAGGAACTCGATGCGGCCCGCCGCTGTGGGCTCCAGGCCCGAGATGGCCTTCATCAGGGTGCTCTTGCCCGCGCCATTGCCACCGATGATGGTGACCACCTCACCGGCATGCACCTGCAGCGACACCCCTTTGAGCGCCTGCACGGCACCGTAGTGCAGCTCCAGCGCCTCGACACGCAGCAATGGTGTTTGCTCAGGCATGGGTGCCTCCGTTCATCGCTTCGTCCTCGGATTCATCGTCGCTGCCCAGGTAGGCCGCAATCACACGTGGATTGCTTTGCACCTGCTGGGGCGTGCCTTCGGCAATCTTCTGGCCGTAGTCGAGCACGATCACGTGGTCGGACACGGCCATCACCAGGTCCATGTGGTGCTCGATCAGCAGCACGGTAATGCCCAGATCGCGGATGCGCGCAATCACCTGGATCAGCTCCTGCGTCTCCTGCGGGTTGAGGCCGGCGGCCGGCTCATCGAGCAGCAGCAAACGCGGGTGGGTGGCCAGCGCGCGCGCCAGCTCCAGCCGGCGCTGCAGGCCATAGGGCAGGCTGCCTGCGGTATGCAGCGCCTTGTCGCGCAGCTGCAGGCGGTCGAGGATCTGCAAGGCTTCATCCCGCGCAGCCAGTTCGGCGCGCCGGGCCTTGCCCACCCCGATCAGGCTGGCAAAGAAGCCCGCCTGGATATGCGCATGCAAGCCGACCTTGACGTTGTCGAGCACCGTCATGTCACTGAACAGCCGCAGGTTCTGGAAGGTGCGGCCCAGGCCCATGCGGGCAATCCGGTTGGGCGAGACACCGACAATGCTCTGCCCCGCGAACTGGATGGTGCCGCGCTCGGGCACCACAATGCCCGAGAGGATGTTGAGCAACGTGGTCTTGCCCGCACCATTGGGCCCGATCAGCGAATGCACATGGCCGGGCTTGATGCACAGATCCACCTCATTGGTTGGCACCACGCCACCATAGGCCTTGTAGATGCCGCGGCCGTCCAGCAAACCCTCGCTGCCGGTACTGGCCAGCGGCGCGGCCGATTTGAGCTGCCAGGCCGGCAGATCACGCGGCAGCTGCGGCGTGGGCAGCAGGCCGGGCGCATATTTGCGCGCCAGGCTGCGCAAGGTTCCGGCCAGGCCATTGGGCATGGCGTACAGCGCAAACAGCAGCAGCGCACCATAGGTGAAATGCTGCACACCTGGCCAGCGCGACAGCAGCGAATCGAGCAAGGTCAGCACCACCGCACCCAGCAGCGGGCCATAGACGGAATTGCCGCCAAACAGCACCACCAGCAGGAAGAACACCGACAGGTTGAAGGTGATGAAGTCGGAGTTGATGTACTGGTTCTGCTGCGTGATCAGCGCACCGGCGATACCGCAGGTAAAGGCGCTGATGACAAAGGCCAGCACCTTGAACTTGTAGACGCTGACGCCGACGCTCTCGGCCGCCACCTCGGCGGTGTTGACGGCCATGAAGGCGCGGCCAAAGCGCCCGGCCAGCAGGTGGCGAAACATCAGATGCAGCACCACGCACAGCGCGAGCACAAACCAGACCCAGTGCGACGAGGCAAACATCTGATCGCCGAGCTTCAAGGGCACCACGCCATAGATGCCCTGCTGGCCGGCAAACACATCCTGCCATTCGGAGACCACCTTCTCGACCACGATGCCAAAGCCGATGGTCACCATGGCCAGCGCCGGGCCCTTGACCCGCAGCGCAGGCAGCGCAATCACCACGCCAAACAGACCAGCCAGCACGCCGGCCATCGCAAACGCGGCCCAGGGATTCCAGCCCCAGCGGGTGGTGAGCAGGGCCACCGCATAGGCGCCCACGGCAAACAGGCCGGCATGGCCGAGCGATTTCTGGCCGGTGTAGTTCACCAGCACATTCAGCCCGGAGGCGGCGATGTAGTTCACCCCGATCAGAAAGACGATGCGCAGGTAGAAGTCGTTGCTGGTCATCAGCGGGATGGCGGCCACCAGCGCCGCCACCAGGGCCAGCCAGCCGTAGTGCTTGATCTCGCTGTTCATCAGACTTTCTCCACGATCTTCTGGCCCAGCAGGCCCTGGGGCCGCACCACCAGCACCACGATGATCAGCAAGAAGATGCTGATCTCGCGCATCTCCGCCTGCCACAGGCCCACCAGCGCTTCAATCAGGCCCAGCACAAAGCCGCCCAGCATGCAGCCGCGCGGGCTGGTCAGCCCTCCCAGAATGGCCGAGGAGAAAGCCTTGAGTGCCAGGCTCATGCCCATGAAAACCGATGCCGTGGTGATGGGCGCAATCAGCAAACCGGCCAGGCCCGCCAGGCTGGAGCTGATGACAAAGGCCAGCACGACGATGGCCGTCACATTGATGCCCATCAGGGTGGCGGCGCTGCCGCTTTGCGCCACCGCGCGCACGGCCTTGCCGATGCGGGTATGGCGCATCACATAATCGAGCGCGAGCAGCACGGTCACGCTGCAGACCAGCACCAGCACCTCCTGGGGCAGCACACCGGCATTGCCGATGCGCAGCACCTCGCTGCCCAGCGGCGAGGGCATGACCAGAGGGGCAGGACCCCAGATGGCCAGCGCCGTGTTCTGGATGATGATGCCAAAGCCGATGGTGCTCATCACCCAGGCCATGCCGCCACGCCCCACAAAGGGCCGCACGGCGGCGTAGTACAGCAGCAGGCCCAGCAGCGCCAGGACGGCCATCGTACCCAGCAGGCTGAGCACATAGCGCCACAGGCTGACATCGGCGGGCAGCAGGCTGTCGGTGATGTTCTTGCCGGCGAGCAGCAGCAGTACCGAGACCGCGACAAACGCGCCCGCGACCAGGAACTCGCCCTGGCCAAAGTTCAAGGTCTTGGTGGTGTTGAAGGTGATGTTGAAGCCCACCGCCACCAAGGCATAAATACTTCCCAAGGCCAGCCCGCTAAAGACCGCCTGCAGTATCGAATCCAGCATACGTACCCCAGACACTTTGCCGCTAAAAAAACCAGGCCTGCGTGCCGCATGGGGCGGGCGCAGGCCTGACGAGCCGATGCCTTACTTCTTCAGATCCGCTGGTGTCAGCGACTTGTAGACACTGTCCTCAAAGCGCACCACGTCGCTGCCCTTCCAGCGGGCGAGGTAGAAGTCGCTCACGCTCAGGCCTTCATGGTTGGTCTTGCTGAAGGGCTTGTCGTAGGTCTTGATGACGCCGTCGGTTCTGTTCAGGTTTTCCAGCGCAGCGGCAACCTTCTCGCCATCGGTGCTGTTGGCCTGCTTCATCGCTGCGGCCAGCAGCATCACCGAGTCATAGGCCTGGGCGGCGCAGGGGAAGGTCGTCAGGGTGGGGAAGTTCACACGCACGCGCTGGCCCAGGGCCTTGGTCTTGGCGGAGGTGTCTTCGGTCGTCGAGGCCGCCATGATCAGGTGCTCGGCCAGCTTGGTGCCCGCCATCTTGGGCAGCAGCGAGCTCAGGTTGCCCCAGGTGCCCAAGGTCGTGGGCATGTAGTTGATCTTCTCCATGCTGCGCAGCACCTGGGCGGCGCCGTCGGCAATGCCGTAGATGATCACGGTGTCCGCGCCTGCCGCCTTGATCTTGTTGAGCTGCGAGGTCATGTCCGTGTCCTTCGGACCGTACTTCTCGACCGCCACGGGCTTGACGCCGTGCAGCGCCAGAATCTCGGTCGCATCCTTGATGCCGCCCTGGCCGTAGCCGGTGGAATCGGCGAGGATCGCGATCTTCTTGTCCTTCGAGGCCTTGACGGCATAGGCGCCCAGCAACGCGACCTGTTCGCGGTCCACCATCGAGATGCGGTAGAGGTAGTTCTGCGGTTCTTTGGCGTAGCGGGTGGTGATTTCGGTGGCGGTACCAATCGGCACGATCACCGGCACCTTCTTTTGCTGCGGAATATGCAGCCAGGCCAGCGCGTTGCCGGAGTTGGCCGGCCCCACGATGCCGCTGACCTTTTCACTGTCGATCAGCTCCTGCACGGTCTGGATGGCCTTGGGCGGTGTGCCCTGGTCATCGCGGATGACACCGACCAGCTTGCGGCCCATGATGCCGCCGGCCTTGTTGATGTCTTCGATGGCGGCTTCAAACCCCCAGCGGCCGGAAATGCCCAGCTCGGCCACGCCGCTGGCCGATTGGTCGGCGGTGTAGCCGATCTTGATGTCCTGGGCCTGTGCCGAAAAGGCGAAAACGCTGGCTACCAACGCCGCAGCCTTCGTCAGACGATAGACGAGCTTGTACATGTTTGTCTCCTTGCTTTGTTGTCAAAATCTCTTTGTCAGCCTCGTCTGCACGCACGAGGCCCTTGTCTTCTTCAATATAGCGGCGGATGCCGCAATCGCTCTTCTGGCTTACTCCTAGGTAAGAGTTCGTAACTACAACCCCTTAGTTCTGGTGATCGGCCAGCAGCAGATCGGCCGCTTTTTCGGCAATCATCATCGTCGGCGCACCGGTATTGCCCGATGGCATGGCCGGCATCACCGAGGCATCGGCGACCCGCAACCCGGCCATGCCATGCACACGCAGCTGGGGGTCGACCACGGACTGGCCATCGCCCGCCGCGCCCATGCGGCAGGTGCCCATGAAATGCCAGGCGGTACTGCCTCGCTCACGGGCAAACTGCAGCAGTTCCTCGTCCGATTGCAGCTGGGCGGACGGCGCCTCGTCGCTGGCCACATAGGGTGCCAAGGCGGCGCTGTGCAGCAAGCGGCGGGCTTGGCGCAGGCCTTCGACCACCAGGCGCTGGTCGGCGTCATGGTGCAGGTAGTGCGGCTGGATCACCGGGCTGTCCCAGGCATGGGCGGAGGCCAGGCGCACATGGCCCTGGCTCTGGGGGCGCAGCTGGTAAAAGCCCAGGGTCATGCCGCGAAAGCCATCGAGCTGGCCGGCAATGCCGGAGGCATAGCTGCCGGGTGAGAAATGGAACTGAAAATCCGCCCGCGCGCCTGGCGCCTGTGCCGATGAGAAGGCATAGGCCACCGAAGGGCTGATGGCCAGAATGCTGGGCTTGCGGACCAGCCAACGCGCCACCTGGCCCCAGAGCCGCCAGCCCCGTGCGGTGGTGTTCAACGTCGGCGCGTTCTGCACCCGCACGATGGAGCGCAGCATCATATGGTCCTGCAGGCCTTCGCCGACGCCGGGCAGGTGCTGCTGCACCGCAATGCCCAGATCCTGGAGCCGCTGCGCGTCGCCCAGGCCCGACAGATTCAGCAGCTTGGGCGAATTGATGGCCCCGGCCGCAACAACCACTTCGCGGCTGGCCTGCAGGCGCCGCAGCGGGCCGCCAGGCTCGGCCGCATACTCCACGCCGGTGACGCGTGTGCCTTCCATCACCAGGCGGCTGACCTGGGCGCGGCAGATGACCCGCAGGTTGGAGCGCCCCTTGGCAGGCCGCAAAAAAGCCTTGGCGGCGCTGACCCGCCAGCCCCGGTGGATCCAGCGCTGGTAATAGCCTGCGCCCTCTTGCTTGGCCGCGTTGTAGTCCTTGCCGGAGGGGATGCCCAGGCTGGCTGCGCCGGCGATAAAGGCATCGCACAGCGGATGGCGCCAGTCACAGTCGGTAATGGGTAGCTCGCCTTCGAGCCCGCGATAGTTCACGTCACAGAGGGCCAGGCGCCGCTCCGAGCGCTTGAAGTACGGCAGCACCTCGTCATAGGACCAGCCTGTGGCGCCCTGGGCTGCCCAGTCATCGTAGTCCTGGGCCTGGCCGCGCACATAGTTGAAGCCGTTGACGGCGCTGGAGCCGCCCAGGGTGCGGCCCAACTGAGCGACGACCTCGCGGCCCAGGGTGGCGGCATCGGGCTCGGTCTTGAATGGCCAGGTGTAGCGCGGGTTGTAGCCGACCTTGATAAAGCCGGCGGGGATGTGGATGTAGGGGTGGTGATCGGGTGGACCAGCCTCCAGCAGACACACCTGGAAGCGGCCCGATGCGCTCAGGCGGTTGGCAAGGATGCAGCCAGCCATGCCGGCACCGACAATGATGAAGTCAAACGCCGCATCCCACTCATGCACAGGCCCCATAACAACTCCAGGTGGCAACCAGACGAAAAGTCTAGGTGCAGCCTGGGATCAGGCCTGTCGCTTCAGTGTCCGCCTCTGCGCCTGGTAGGCACCGTCATGCTCAGGCCGCGAGGGCCGAGGCGCGCGCCACGCGCTGCGGCAGATCGTCCATGTGTTCAAAGAACTGGCTGGCACCGGCTGCCGCCAGATCGGCCTGCGAGCAGACTGCATGCGCAGGCGGGTGGTAGGCCCATACGGTAGCGCCGGCCGCCACACCGGCCTGGGTGCCGGTCACGCTGTCTTCGATCACCAGACAGCGCTGCGGATCGGCACCCAGCGCAGCAGCCGCAGCCAGGTAGACATCGGGGAAAGGCTTGGTGCGCGGCATCTCATGGCCGCTGAAAATACGGCCTTCAAAATAGGGCAGCAGGCCGGCAATGCGCAACTGCATCACCACCTTCTTGCGGTCGGCACCCGATGCGCAGGCGATCTGCCCGTTGAACTGGGCATGCAGGGCCTTGATCGCTTCCACCGCACCGTCGATGGCTTTGACATCCTGCTCCAGCGCTGCATTTCGGCGCGCATAGAACTCCTCCATCCAGGCATCGGTCAGCGGCTTGCCGGTGTGGGCCTCGATCAAGTCCTTCTGGCTGCGCACCATCTTGCCGATGAACAGCTGCAGGCAATCCTCGGACGACAGCACCCAGCCCGCCTCATTGAGCATCGTGCACAACACCCGGTTGGTGATGACTTCGCTGTCCACCAACACACCATCGCAATCAAACAGCATGGCCTCAAAGCCTGCATTGGGGTTCATTTTGGGATCCTCGAAAAACAGGTGGTGATCAGAACTGGTCACCATCCAGATAAAACCAACGGCCTTGTTCCTGTACGAAGCGGCTGCGCTCATGCAGGCGCACCGCGCGGCCTTGCAGCTTGTAACGGGCGACAAACTCGACCTCGGCATGGCTGCCATCCACCGGCTCGAAGGCCTTGACCTGCAAGCCCAGCCAGCGGCACTGCGGCTCAAAATCCAGCTGAGACGGGCGGGTAGAGGCATGCCAGGTCGCCAACAGGTAGGCACGCTCCTCGAGCACAAAGGCGCTGTAACGCGACCGCATCAGGTGCTCGGCATCCGGTGCTGGCATGCCCTCGAAATCCGCTATGAAGCGGCCGCAACAGGCGCTGTAGGCGGCCCCGGATTCACAAGGGCAGGCGGGCTGCGCGGCCAATGGGGGTTTCTTGGCCATGGCTTAGCGCAATGCTCCAAAGACCTTGCGCACGGCGGCATTGGCGCTGCCCAGCGGGTTCTGGCGAATCGCGCGCTCCTGCTCGCCAATCACAGCGTAAAGGCCATCGAGGGTCTTGCCGGTCACATACTGGTTCAGATCCAGTGCATCGCTGGAGACGCCAAAGCCCGCTGCCTTGCCCGCCAGCTGGTTGTACTGCTGCACGACACCCACCTGACCAGTCGCCTGGGTCACCACCGGCAGAAACCGCTGGGTCAAAGGCTGGCATGTTTTTTCCATAAAGAACGTGGTTACCGAGCCTTCACCGCCGCTCAGG
Source organism: Comamonas sp. SY3 (assembly GCF_041730275.1). Classification (NCBI taxonomy): domain Bacteria; kingdom Pseudomonadati; phylum Pseudomonadota; class Betaproteobacteria; order Burkholderiales; family Comamonadaceae; genus Comamonas; species Comamonas sp. SY3. The sequence goes on from NZ_JBGTYN010000015.1 coordinate 127,391, forward strand.
ATTCGCTTGGCATCGTCCAGCGTCATGCGCTGCACGGCATCCAGCAGCACATCCTTGCCCATCGGAACGGCCAGCTCCGCCGCCCGGTTGATGCCCTGCTCCACCTCATCTACATAGCGGCCCTGGCCAAAGCGCCGCATCATCTTGGCCGCCTCACCCATATAGCCAGGCAGCGGAATGCGGAGCTGGGGGTTGTTGAAAAAGCCCCCGTTCTGGCCTAACTGAGACACCGCCACCTGCGCACCCTGGGTCAGCGCAGCCTTGATGCCCTGGCTCGCATCGGTATGGGTCAGATCGGCGAGCGAGAGCGCGAAAGCCGGAGATACCGCAGCGGCACCGCCCAGCAGCGCCAATAGATGCAGCAGACGGCGGCGCTGCGCTTGGCGCAGACAGCTTTGCTCTGTCATGGCAGTCCTTGAAACACAAACAGCTATTGTGCCAAACACCGCCATCCAGCCGTGCACCAAGGTGCTTGCCTGCCCGCGCTGAAGTGCAAAAGAGGGTCAGCCGGAAGCTGGGTCCGGCTGCGAGATAGCGCGGCGCAAAAGAAAAACCCCTCTACTCGGGAAGAGCAGAGGGGTTGATCAGTATAAAAGCCTGACGATGACCTACTTTCACACGGGAATCCGCACTATCATCGGCGCGAAGTCGTTTCACTGTCCTGTTCGGGATGGGAAGGAGTGGTACCAACTTGCTATGGTCATCAGGCATAACTTTTTGCTTCTTGGCCGCTTGGCGCTGATCGGTCGATCAGGGCGTTGCTGCTTTCGAAGCGAATTCATAGAGTCTTATCAGCTAAATTTGATTGCGCTTTGGGCATAACTGCAGTTGCAGTGTTTCTTTGCTTGGGCCCCCATCTAAGGGAGGGGCCGATCAAAGTTATAGGGTCAAGCCGCACGAGCAATTAGTATTGGTTAGC
>NZ_JBGTYN010000016.1:0-121612 GCF_041730275.1 Comamonas sp. SY3
AACCGATGACCTCTTGCATGCCATGCAAGCGCTCTCCCAGCTGAGCTATACCCCCGTATCGGCAAGTTTTACAATTACTTGTTGCTGCTCACCGAAGACTCGAATTATAGGGCGTATTTCAGCGCTTTTGCAGTCTTTCGATAATTTTTTCACGACCGAGTAATGCAAGCACTGCGTCCACCGACGGCGTATGGGCGGTACCCACCGCCAAAACACGCACCGGCATCGCCAGTTGGGGCATCTTCATGCCGTGTGTCTTGAGCACTTGCTTGAAGCCGGCGCTGATCGCTTCCTTGCTCCAATCACCTGCTTGCAGCACCTGCAGCAGCTCGTCGATCACCGGAATGATCTCGGGCGTTACATGGGCAGCCAGGTCTTCCGCACTGGGCTGCACGTCCTTGTAGAACACTTGGGCCCATTGCGCCAGGTCTACCAGGGTGTCGCAGCGGTCTTTGAACAATGCACAGATGCGTGGCAGGCGGCCATCACCGACGGTGATGCTGTCCAGGCCCAGGTTCTTCAGGAACGGGGTCAGCATGGCTGCCAGTTCGTCATCGGGCGTCAGCTTCATGTGCTGGGCATTGACCCAGCGCAGCTTGGCCTCGTCGAACTGGCCCGCGCTGCGGCCCAGGTGGTCGAGGTTGAACCATTCCAGGAACTGCTGGCGCGAGAAGATTTCGTCATCGCCGTGGCTCCAGCCCAGGCGTGCCAGGTAGTTCACCATGGCATCGGCCAGGTAGCCTTCGTCGCGGTACTGGGTGACGGCCTTGGCGCCATTGCGCTTGCTCATCTTCTCGCCTTGCTCATTGAGCACGGTGGGCAGGTGGGCAAACACCGGCACATCGGCGCCCAGCGCTTCGAAGATGTGGATCTGGCGGGGCGTGTTGTTGACATGGTCGTCACCCCGGATCACGTGGGTGATGGCCATGTCCATGTCATCGACGCAGACGCAGAAGTTATAGGTCGGCGTGCCATCGGGACGGGCGATGACCAGGTCATCCAGCTCCGAGTTCTGGAACTCGATGCGGCCCTTGCACTTGTCTTCCCAGGCGACCACGCCAGTCAGCGGCGTCTTGAAGCGCAGCACGGGCTTGACGCCTTCGGGTACCGGCGGCAGCACCTTGCCCTCTTCGGGGCGCCAGGTGCCGTCATAGCGGGGCTTTTCCTTGTTGGCCATCTGCTTTTCACGCAGCGCGTCCAGCTCTTCCATGCTCATGTAGCAAGGGTAGACGGCGCCCTTCTCTTGCAGGGTGGCCAGCACTTCCTTGTAGCGGTCCATGCGCTGCATCTGGTAGAACGGGCCCTCGTTGGGGTCCAGCTGCAGCCAGGCCATGCCTTCCAGAATCACATCGACGGAGGCCTGGTTGGAACGCTCCAGGTCGGTGTCTTCGATGCGCAGGATGAAATCACCCTGGTTGGCGCGTGCGAAGGCCCAGGGGTAGAGGGCCGAGCGGATGTTGCCCAGATGGATAAAGCCTGTCGGCGATGGGGCAAAACGGGTACGTACTTTGGTGCTCATGTCAGGGTATCCAGGCCGCGCAACAGGTCGGCTTTCAAATCATCCAGGTGTTCCAGGCCAACGGAAATGCGGATCAGGCCCTGGCCCACGCCTGCGGACTGGCGCTGCTCTTCAGTGAGGCGGCCATGCGAGGTGCTGGCCGGATGGGTGATCGTGGTCTTCACATCACCCAGGTTGGCCGTGATCGAGCACAGCAAGGTGCTGTCGATCACATGGAAGGCTTGGGCGCGCAGCTGCTCCGCACCCTCACCCACCACATCAAAGGCCAGTACCGCCCCGCCCATGCCGTTTTGCTGGCGCATCGCCAGCGCATGCTGCGGGTGGCTTTCCAAGCCAGGGTAGTACACCCGGGCGACCTTGGGATGCGACTCCAGCCAGCGTGCCAGCTCCAGCGCTGCGGCGCTTTCCGCCCTCACCCGCAGGGCCAGGGTCTCCAGCCCCTTCATCACCACCCAGGCGTTGAACGGAGAAAGGTTCAGTCCCCCGCTGCGCAGGAAGGTGCCCATGACCTTGTCGACCAGCGCGACAGTGCCGCAGACGGCGCCTGCCATCACGCGGCCCTGGCCATCGAGGAACTTGGTGCCCGAATGCACCACCAGATCAGCGCCCAGCTTGGCCGGTTGCTGCAGCACGGGCGTGGCAAAGCTGTTGTCCACCGCGAGCAATGCGCCATGCGCATGGGCGATCTCGGCCAGCGCGGCGATGTCGCACAGGTCGGTCAGCGGGTTGGTCGGCGTCTCGGCAAACAGCATGCGCGTATTGGGCCGGATCGCCGCCTTCCAGGCCTGCACATCGGTTTGCGGCACAAAGCTGGTCTCCACGCCAAAGCGGGCCATCTCGGTACCCAGCAGCTTGATCGTCGATCCGAACATGGACTGCGAGCAGATCACATGGTCGCCCGTCTTCAGCACGGTCAGGGCCACCAGCAAGATGGCGGACATGCCGGTCGAGGTGGCGATCGCACACTCGGTACCTTCCATCGCCGCCAGGCGGCGCTCAAAGCTGGTCACCGTCGGGTTGCCGGTGCGGGTGTAGGTGTAGCCTTCTTCGAGCGCGGCAAAGCGGCGCGCGGCCGTCTCGGCATTGGGTTGCACAAAGCTGCTGGCCAGGTACAGGGCTTCACTGTGTTCGCCCCACTGGCTGCGCTCGATCGCCTCACGGACCGCCAAGGTATCGGGGTGCAGGCCTGGCGGCAATTTCTTTTCAGTCATTCTTCTTCCCTAGCAGTGCGCAGACCGCCATCAAGCCGCATCGGTCACATCGGCATTGCGCAGCGACAGACGCGAGGTATCGAGATCGTCCTCTTCGGTGGTGACACGGCCTTCATTGACCTGCGAGATGCCTTCAGGCGTGATGCCGGTCACATAGATGCCATCGAAACACGAAGCCTCGAAGCCATGCACGCCGGTATTGAGCTTGCCCACGGCGTTCTTCATGCCATCGACGTCCTGGTAGATCAGCGCATCGCAGCCGATGTACTGGCGGATCTCTTCGAGGCTGCGGTCATGGGCCACCAGCTCCTTGGCGGTAGGCATGTCGATGCCGTAGACGTTCGGGAAACGCACCGGTGGCGCAGCGCTGGCCAGATAGACCTTGTTGGCACCGGCGTCGCGCGCCATCTGCACGATTTCCTTGGAGGTCGTACCACGCACGATGGAGTCATCGACCAGCAGCACATTGCGCCCCTGGAACTCGCTGCCGATGGCATTGAGCTTCTGGCGCACCGATTTCTTGCGCGCACCCTGGCCCGGCATGATGAAGGTACGGCCCACATAGCGGTTCTTGACGAAGCCTTCGCGGTAGGGCTTGCCCAGCAGCTGGGCCAGCTGCATGGCGCTGGGGCGGCTCGATTCAGGGATCGGGATCACCGCATCGATTTCGTTGGGCGGCACCATCGAGATCACGCGCTTGGCCAGCGTCTCACCCAGGTTCAGACGTGCCTGGTAGACCGACATGCCATCGAGCACCGAATCCGGGCGGGCCAGGTAGACAAACTCGAAGATGCAGGGGTGCAGGCTGGGGTTTTCGGCGCACTGCTCAAAAGTCAGCGAGCCATCGTCGCCGATGAACACGGCTTCGCCCGGCGCAATATCACGGTCGAGCTGCTGCATCGTGCCTTCCAGCGCCACCGATTCGCTGGCCACCATGACCGTGCCATCGGCGCCACGGCCAATGCACAGCGGGCGGATGCCATTCGGATCGCGGAAAGCCACCACGCCGTGACCGGCAATCAGTGCGATCACGGCATAGGAGCCCTGCACACGCTTGTGCACCGCACGGATGGCGTTGAACACATCCTGCTTTTGCAGCGGGATGCCATGCGTGGCGCGCTCGAGCTCATGGGCGAACACGTTGAGCAACACTTCCGAATCGCTCTCGGTATTGGTGTGGCGGTGGTCGGTGGAGAACAGCTCCTTGCGCAGCTGCACGGCATTGGTCAGATTGCCGTTGTGCACCAGCACGATGCCAAACGGTGCATTGACGTAGAAAGGCTGGGCTTCCTCTTCGCTGTAGGCATTGCCTGCGGTGGGGTAGCGCACCTGGCCCAGGCCGACATTGCCCGGCAATGCCCGCATATTGCGGGTACGGAACACATCCTTGACCATGCCTTTGGCCTTGTGCATGAAGAACTTGCGCCCCTGCTGGGTTGCAATGCCTGCTGCATCCTGTCCACGGTGTTGCAGCAGCAACAGCGCGTCATAGATCAATTGATTGACCGGCGTGCTACTGACGACTCCGACGATTCCACACATATTGAGCGTTCCAAAAACGTTAACGCGGCTCAGCCGCGATGCGTGCACCAGCCTCGGTGAGCTGGTCCACCAGTGAAGACCAATGTCTTCCCATTTCCTGCGGCATCCATGGCCGCAACACTGACACTGCCGACACCAGATGCGGTGCGAAGACTGAAGTGTTCCAGATTTGCGATTCCCGCATCGATGTCAGCATGAAAACCAGAGCGATCAACACAAGTAGTAACACCCCACGCAAGGCACCGAAAAGCGCGCCCAGCGTGCGGTCAAAGGGCCGCAAACCCACTATCTGAACCAGCTTGCCGATGATGCGGATCACCAGACCCAAGCTGAAGATGGCGGCAACAAAGACGATCACAAGGCCTGCAGCTATGCGCACGCCCTCGTCCATCTCCTGCATCGGCAACCACATGCCGACCTGTGCGCCCCACAGCCGTGCGGCAAAAAATGCCAGCACCCAGCTGATCAGCGACAGCACCTCGAACACCAGACCGCGCAACGCACCGATCAGCACCGATCCCACCAGAATCAAGACAAACACCCAGTCCAGTGCCGACATGTCAATGCTCCGTCCAAAAGGACCCGGGCGCGGCGGCCAAGGCCGGCACCCGGCAAAGGGTGCTGGGCGATGGCCAGGCGCGGTAGAAAAGTGTCACAACGGAACGCAGAGGCCAGCAGCGCCAGCCTTACAGCGGCAGCAGCGCAGCTGGCAGGCCCTGGGCACGCACCTTGGCTGCGGCACTGTCGGCCTCTTCCTTGCTGTTGAAAGGACCCACGCGCACACGGATGCGGGTGCCCGATGCCGTCTTCACCGACTGGGTAAACGCGGGCACGCCGGCCATCTGCAGCTTGGCACGCACCTCGGCAGCCTTGCTCTCTTCGGCAAACGCGCCCACCTGGATCGCGTAGCGGCTGGTGGCTGCTGCCGGCTTGGCTGCGGGCGCAGCCGCTGGTGCTGCTGCAGGCGCGCTGGCGGTTCGGCCCTCCATCATCGCACGCACCCGGTCGGCCTCGTCATCGCGCTTGGGCTTGGCGGGTTCTGCCGGCTTGGGCTTGGGCTCTTCCTTGGGCTTGGCCTCAGGTTTGGGCTCGGGCTTGGGAGCCGGCTTGGGCTCTGGCTTGGGTTCTGGTTTGGCTGCAGGCTCTGGCTTCGCTGCTGGCTCGGGTTTGGCAGCCGCCGCAGGCTTGTCAGCGGGCTTGCTGGCAGCAGCGGTGGCAGCTGCTGCTGCCGCAGCGGCAGTAGCGCCCGCTGCTGCCGGAGCCGTGGCGGCCTGGCTGGCCGCATTGCTTCTCGCACCAACGATTTCCTCGCCCGCATCCAGGCCATTGTCATTGCCCGAATGGCTGCCATGCGGCGCTGCAGCGTTCGACGCGGGCGGCACAGCCAGCGCAGCGACACGCTCGCGGTCCGGAATCTCAATCGAGGCATTGACCGGCACAGGGCGTGGCTGCGTGTCAAACAGCATCGGAAAACCGATGATGGCCGCCAGCACCAGCACCGTGGCACCGATCAGGCGATGGCGCGCGCGGCGCCGCATGGCCTCCACGCTTTCGGCAGGATTGCTGCGCGGCGCACGAATGACGCGCGGGCTCTCCGCTTCCTGTTGCTTTTTACCGGGCCATCGAAGATTGAAAATTGCCATGGACGATTGGAGGTCGAGCTTGAAAAATGCGGCTGCGGAGCGCCCCACCTGGGGCCGCCATCAGTTCAGGTGCTTGGCATCGAGCCGTGGCACCCCATCCTTCAACACCCCGCCTACCGTGTAGAACGAGCCGAAAACGACGATTCTATCAGCGGGCCCCGCCGCTTCGACAGCCGCCTGGAATGCGGCCATCGGGTCAGGGTAACAAGCTGTAGCCACTTCGCGGCGCTGGTCCGACAGCAGGTGCACCGCATTCCATTTGGACTGCAGATCCACCGCCTTCTCGGCGCGGTCGGTGGGCAGGTCGCAGAAATACCAGCGGTCCACCAGGGGGCCAACCTTGCGCAGCATCGGCGTCAGGTCCTTGTCATGCATCGCGCCAAAGACGGCATGGGTGGTGGGGAAGTAGCCCATCGCATCGAGGTTGGCGGTCAGCGCAGCGATCGCATGCGGATTGTGCGCCACATCCAGCACCAGGGCCGGCTGGCCGGGCACGATCTGGAAGCGGCCTGGCAGCTCGACCATCGCCAGGCCATTGCGCACGGCCTGTGCGGTGACCGGCAGCACCTGGCGCAGCGCCTCATAGGCGGCCAACACGCCGGAGGCATTGACCAGCTGGTTGGCCCCGCGCAGCGCCGGGTAGGCCATGCCTGCATAGCGGCGGCCCCGCCCTGCCCAGCTCCACTGCTGCTTGTCGCCTTCATAGTTGAAATCGCGGCCAAAGCGCCACAGGTCTGCGCCAATGCTTTGCGCATAGTCGATCACGCTTTGCGGCGGCACCGGGTCGCTGACGATGGCCGGTTTGCCCGGGCGCATGATGCCGGCTTTTTCGCGGCCAATCGATTCGCGGTCAGGGCCCAGCAGGTCCATATGGTCCAGATCGATGCTGGTGATGATCGCGCAGTCCGTGTCGATCATATTGGTGGCGTCGAGCCGGCCGCCCAGGCCGACCTCCAGAATCGCCACATCCAGCCTGGCCTGGCTCAGCAGGCGCAGGATCGCCAAGGTGGTGAACTCGAAATAGCTCAGCGAGATCTCGGGCGCCTGCAGGCGGACCGCTTCGACCGCCTCGAAATGCGGCAGCAGATCGGCCGCGGAGACAATCTCGCCATGCACACGGCAGCGCTCTTCGAAATGCACCAGGTGCGGCGAGGTGAACACGCCAGGGCGGTAGCCGGCCTCCAGCGCCACCGCTTCCAGCATGGCGCAGGTCGACCCCTTGCCGTTGGTGCCCGCCACCGTGATCACCGGGCAGGCAAAGCGCAGCGCCAGGCGCTCGGCCACCGCCTTGACGCGGGTCAGCCCCATGTCAATGGTTTTAGGATGAATCTGCTCGCAGTGGCTCAGCCACTGGTCCAAGGTATCGAAACGGGTTTGCATGGGACCAGATTGTCGCGTAATTGCGGCTGTGTCATCATTGTTGCCCATGAGTAACCACACCATCGCCGTCTACGGCATTCCCAACTGCAGCACCGTCAAAAAAGCCCGCACCTGGCTCGATGCGCACGGCGTTGCTTACCAGTTCCACGATTTCAAGAAAGCCGGCGTACCGGCCAGCCATTTGCCCGACTGGATCGCGAAGGCCAGCTGGGAAAAATTGGTCAACCGCCAAGGCACCACCTGGCGCAAGCTGGAACCTGCGGTGCAGCAGACCGTGGCAGATGCCGAAAGCGCCAGTGCGCTGATGATTGCCAATCCCAGCGTCATCAAGCGCCCCGTGGTGGAATGGGGCGATGGCTCCGTCACCGTGGGCTTTGATGAGGCGGTCTGGAGCAGCAAGATCGCGTAGCGGATGCAGATGGGGACTGTGGCCGCGTTGACGGGCGCTTTACGCTGCGACATGGCGCAGATACACAGCAGGGGCAGCATCTGCGCATGCTGAACTAAATGCCTGCGGCGCAGTCTTAGATATTTGTGCATGTGGTGTAAAGCGTGTCGCCGAGTCCTGGCACTCGCGCGTTGAGCACCCAGCTACTTATTGCTTTTTTGGAGGCATTCATGCCACATCTGCTCTCGGCCCGCCTGCTTGTGCTGGCTGCCCTGTCCACCATGGCGGCAGCCAGCCCGTCGGTCTGGGCCCAAAATTACGCGCCTTCGCCTGATCCCTTCTTGCCCCAGCAAGCGCCTGGCGCTCAGCCACCGCTGCCTGCGGGCGAGCAGCCTTATGGCCGCGTGCTGTCGGTCACGCCAGCCTACCGCCAGGTCAATACGCCGCAAACCGTCTGCAATGACCAGCAGGTGTATGCGGGCCAACGCACCTCCGGCGTTGGCGCCATCACCGGCGCCGTCGTTGGCGGCCTGCTGGGCAATGGCATTGGCCATGGCTTTGGCCGCGCTGCGGCCACCGGCGCGGGCGTGATCGCCGGCTCGGCCATTGGCAACCAGCTCGAAGGCGGCACCCCCAGCTACCAAACGGTACGTCAATGCGCCAACCAGTACACCACGCAAAACCAGCCCGATGGCTACAACGTGGAGTATGAATACGCAGGCCGCCGCTACAGCACCCGCACGGACACGGCGCCTGGCGAATGGCTGCCGCTGAGCGTGCAGCCGGCCGCAGCAGCCTACGACAACCCGCCGCCCCAGGACTATGGCTATGCGGCACCGGAGCGCGGCGTCGTCGTCAGCAGCCAGCCGGTCTACCAGCAGCCGGTGTATGTGGCGCCGCCTCCTGTCTATGTGGCACCGGCGCCTGTCTACTACGCGCCACCCCCCGTCCTGCTGCAGCCCTCGGTGCAGATTGGCGTGGGCGGCTACTGGGGCGGCCATCGCGGCCACTGGCGCTGAGCGGGCGCGCTGCAGCGCAGCTGCCACCCGGCCCCCCGGCCCGAACTCACCACCCACTACCAGCAGCAGTGCAGACGCCCTGCTGCTTTTTTATGCCTGCCATGCCGCTCAACTGCCCCACCATGTTCCAGAGACGGGCAAAGGCCTCGCCTACAATGGCGGTTTTCCTCCTTTTACCTGTTGTCCTCCATGATCACTGAGAGCATTGACGGCGTACGCCTCACCACCAAGGCCAATGTTTATTTTGATGGCAAGTGCGTCAGCCACAGCTACCAGCTGGCCGATGGCACCAAGCAATCGGTCGGTGTGGTGCTTGCAGCCACCTTGACCTTTGGCACGGCCGCCGCCGAGATCATGGAGTGTGTGGCCGGCGCCTGCGAGTACAAGCTCGACGGCAGCGACGCATGGCAAAAATCCGGCCCTGGCGAGAAGTTCAGCGTTCCGGCCAACAGCAAGTTCGACATCCGCGTGGCCGAGGCCTACCACTACATCTGCCACTACGCCTGATTTTTGGGGGCCGGCGCCGTGCTACCGAGCGCATGCCTCCCACTGCACGGCGCTGGCCGGGCTGACCGCTGAACCAGCCCATACCCGGACAGCACCGCAGCAGCGCCTGTTTTTAGAGAAAAGCCACACCATGGAAACCATCCTGCAACATGTTCCCGTCGGCCAGAAGGTCGGCATCGCCTTTTCCGGCGGCCTCGACACCAGCGCAGCGCTGCGCTGGATGAAGAACAAGGGCGCCCTGCCCTATGCCTACACGGCCAACCTGGGCCAGCCCGATGAGTCCGATTACGACGAAATCCCGCGCAAGGCCATGGAATACGGTGCCGAGAAGGCCCGCCTGATCGACTGCCGCAGTCAGCTGGCCAACGAAGGTATCGCCGCCATCCAGGCCGGCGCCTTCCACATCTCCACCGGTGGCATCACCTACTTCAATACTACGCCGCTGGGCCGTGCCGTGACCGGCACCATGCTGGTGGCCGCGATGAAGGAAGACGACGTCAACATCTGGGGCGATGGCTCGACCTTCAAGGGCAATGACATCGAGCGTTTCTACCGCTACGGCCTGCTCACCAACCCCGCGCTGAAGATCTACAAGCCCTGGCTGGACCAGACCTTCATCGACGAGCTGGGCGGTCGCGCCGAGATGTCGGCCTTCATGACCAAGGAAGGTTTTGGCTACAAGATGAGCGCGGAGAAGGCCTACTCGACCGACTCCAACATGCTGGGCGCCACCCATGAAGCCAAGGACCTGGAGTTCTTGAACAGCGGCATCCGCATCGTCAACCCCATCATGGGCGTGGCGTTCTGGAAGCCCGAAGTCGAAGTCAAGGCCGAGGAAGTCTCCGTCACCTTCGAAGAAGGCCGCCCTGTGGCCCTGAACGGCCAGCGCATCGAAGACCCTGTGGCTTTCTTCCTGGAAGCCAACCGCATCGGCGGCCGCCACGGCCTGGGCATGAGCGACCAGATCGAGAACCGCATCATCGAAGCCAAGAGCCGCGGCATCTACGAAGCCCCCGGCATGGCACTGCTGCACATCGCCTATGAGCGCCTGGTGACCGGCATCCACAACGAAGACACCATCGAGCAATACCGCATCAACGGTCTGCGCCTGGGCCGTCTGCTGTACCAGGGCCGCTGGTTCGATCCACAGGCCATCATGCTGCGCGAAACCGCCCAGCGCTGGGTAGCCCGCGCCATCACCGGCACGGTGACCCTGGAGCTGCGCCGTGGCAATGACTACTCGCTGCTGAACACCGAATCCGCCAACCTGACCTACAAGCCCGAGCGCCTGTCGATGGAAAAGGTCGAGGATGCGCCATTCAGCCCTGCCGACCGCATTGGCCAGCTGACCATGCGCAATCTGGACCTGATGGACACCCGCGACAAGCTGGCCATCTACACCCAGACCGGCCTGCTGACCGCCAGCGGCAGCCACGCGCTGCCGCAGCTGGGCAACGACAAGAAGTAATTCCCCCGGCGGAGTACTTCCCATCAGCAAAACCGCTGTGCGCCTGCCAAGGCCACAGCGGTTTTTTTATCGTCTGAATGCGCGGGGGAAGAACGGCGCTCAGGCCTCGGCCACCAGGTAGACCTTCTTCACAAAGTGATCCACCTCCCAGTGGCCGGTCCAGCCCTCGGGCATGATGAAATGGTCGCCCACGCCAAAGCGGTGCACGGTGCCATCTGGGTCGACCAGGCGGCAGTCGCCTTCGACAATGAAGCAAAACTCGATATAGCCCTGCACATTGGAGCTGAAGTGGCCGGCGCTGGACTGCCAGGTGCCCGAGCTCACCCTGCCGCCCAGGCCCTCAAATACGTTCATCGTCTGGTATTCGGTAGTGCCGCTGATCGGGCGGCTGGGCTTGCCGATGACGGGATTGACCAGGGTCTTGGCGGGCCAATGGATGATGGAGATCTTGGAGTCGGCAGAGGTGGGGTGGGACATGGCGGAAATCGGGGAGCTGGGCAAATGCGCAGGCAGGCATTATCTGGCAGCGCGGCGGCGCAGCGCCTTGCGCCTGATGAAAAGCCCAGGAAAAGGCGGCTCCGTTGGAGCCGCCTCGTTGCATCTGCTGCGCCTGCAGGCCGTTGCGCCTGCAGAGGCCGCCAGGTCGAAGCTCAGTGGAACTGCTCTTCTTCGGTCGAGCCGGTCAGCGCCTTGACGCTGGACGAGCCGCCCTGGATCACCGTGGTCACATCGTCGAAGTAGCCTGCGCCCACTTCCTGCTGGTGCGACACAAAGGTGTAGCCTTGCTCACGGGCAGCGAATTCGGGCTCCTGGATCATCTCCACATAGTGCTTCATGCCTTCGCCACGGGCATAGGCATGGGCAAACTTGAAGGTGTTGTACCAGTTGCTGTGGATGCCGGCCAAGGTGATGAACTGGTACTTGTAGCCCAGCGCTGCCAGCTCGTCCTGGAACTTGGCAATCGTTGCATCGTCAAGGTTCTTCTTCCAGTTGAAGGACGGCGAGCAGTTGTAGCTCAGCAGCTTGCCGGGGCTTGCGGCATGCACCGCCTGGGCGAACTCACGGGCAAAGCCCAGGTCCGGCGTGCCGGTCTCGCACCACACCAGATCGGCATAGGGGGCATAGGCCACGCCACGGCTAATCGCCTGCTCCAGACCGTTCTTGACGCGGTAGAAGCCTTCCTGCGTGCGCTCGCCCACCAGGAAGGGCTTGTCATTGGCATCGTGGTCGCTGGTGATCAGGTTGGCCGCTTCGGCGTCGGTGCGGGCCAGCACGATGGTGGGCACGCCCATCACGTCAGCTGCAAAACGCGCGGCAATCAGCTTCTCGCAGGCTTCATGGGTGGGCACCAGCACCTTGCCGCCCATGTGTCCGCACTTCTTGACGGCTGCGAGCTGGTCCTCGAAGTGCACGCCGGCGGCGCCCGAGGCAATCATGTTCTTCATCAGCTCGAAGGCATTGAGCACGCCGCCAAAGCCCGCTTCTGCATCGGCCACGATCGGCAGGAAGTAGTCGATGAATTCCTTGTCGCCGGGATTCACACCCTTGGCCCACTGGATTTCGTCAGCGCGCTTGAAGGTGTTGTTGATGCGTCGCACCATGGTCGGCACCGAGTCGTAGGCGTAGAGCGATTGGTCGGGATACATGGTCTCGGACGTGTTGCCGTCGGCAGCCACCTGCCAGCCCGACAGGTAGACCGCTTCCAGACCCGCCTTGGCCTGCTGCATGGCCTGGCCGGCGGTGATCGCGCCGAAGGCATTCACATAGCCCTTCTTGGCCCCCCCATTGATCTTGTCCCACAGCACCTGGGCACCGCGCTGGGCCAGGGTGTACTCCGGCTGCACGCTGCCACGCAGACGCACCACATCAGCGGCCGAGTAACCGCGCTTGACGCCCTTCCAGCGGGGGTTTTGCGCCCAATCCAGTTCAAGGGCGGCAATTTGCTGTTCGCGGCTGAGTTGCTGGTTCAGTTTCTGGGACATGGGAAGCTCCTGTGGTCAAGTTGGATGAACTAACGGATCGAAAACCGGTGGACAGATACCGTCTGTCCATGGCTTTAACTGTACGCCCGTGCCAGCGAATTTTTTTGTCTTATGTCTTATATAAGACTAATTTTTTATTATTTAAAATCAACAATATTTCTTACACATTCCGCATTAAGAAAAGACATTTCTCATATTGAGAAATATTGATGCACTGCAATAATCGCATATTTCACAATATGAGAATTCATTTTCACAGAGAGCATGGCCACCGCGTCGGCCCGCTCTGCGCCAACCAGGGGCCAATTGCGGCATGATGCAGCAGGCCCATTGTGCAAAGCGGATGTGACAGCTTTCTTGCGCAGGGGGCCGAGTGACCGGCTCACCGTTTCATCGCCTTGCTCCCCATGCGCATCCATAGCAAACCCCTCGCTTTTTTCTATCTGGCACTCAGCATGTCGCTGGTGGGTGCCTATGTGGCGTTGTCCAAACCCCTGGCAGCCACCTTTCCTGTCTTGCTGCTGGCCTGGCTGCGTTTTGGCATCGGCGGGGTGGCTATGCTCGGGTGGATCAGGCGGCCAGCAGCAGAGCCGCCGTTGCCCGCGCGAGCCAAAGGCCTGCTGTTTCTGGAGTCCTTTTTTGGCAACTTTCTCTTCACGCTGTGCATGATCACGGGGGTGTCGTTGACCAGCGCCGTCACCGCCAGCGTGACGATGGCCACGATCCCCGCAGCCATTGCGCTGCTGAGTTGGCTGGTGCTCAAGGAGCGCATCAGCCTGCGGGTGATGATCGCGATCAGCCTGGCGGTGCTGGGCATTGTGCTGCTGGCTTTTGCCAAACCGGAGGCCAGCGCGCACCCCGGCGCGGCGGCATCGGCAGATCCCGTCAGGCATGGGCTGGGCCAGTTGCTGCTCGTGGGCGCGGTGCTGTGCGAAGCGATCTATGCCGTCATCGGTAAAAAACTGACCAGCAGCCTGAGTCCCAAGCGGATTGCGGCACTGATCAACCTGTGGGGCTTTGTGCTCACCCTGCCTTTCGGGCTGTACCTGGCCTGGCATTTCGACTTTGCGCAGGTACCGGTGGCCACCTGGCTGCTGCTGGTGGGCTACGCGCTGGCGGCCTGCATGGTCACCGTCTGGTTGTGGATGACGGGCCTTCAGGTGGTCCCCGCATCGCAAAGCGCCGTGTTCACCGTGATGCTGCCGCTGTCTACCGCGCTGGTGGGCGTGGTCTTCCTGGGCGAAACCCTCAACGGCCTGCAGATGCTGGCCTTTGCGATTGCCGTCTCCAGTCTGGCCCTGGCGACCTTGCCCCTGCCCCAGCGTGGCAGAGGGCAGACAGTTTTGCAACGCGACGCGGATTGACACCGCTCCGCGAGGCAGTACCATGCGTCGAGGGGCGCAAGCTCCAAACTGACAAGAATCAACGCGCTACGCTGCTTGCTGATAGCTTTGATCCATCAACAAAGGTTAGCAAAGCTAAAACAAGCAACATTTCGAGGCAAAAAAATGCGCCTCTCCCTTGGAAAGCCGATTTTTTGCCGTTAGCATGGCTGTAACCAGCGGAGCACAGCTCTGGCTGGCATAGAGATATTGACACAAGGAAACCAAAACATGGCAACCGCATCCAAGACCGCAGCGCCTGCAAAGAAGCGCACCCCGAACGCAGCTTTCATGAAGCCTCTGACCCCTAGCGCCGAACTGGGCGCTGTGGTGGGCACCGCTCCGCTGCCACGCACCGAGATCATCAGCAAGCTGTGGGTCTACATCAAGGCCCACAACCTGCAAGACGCTGCCAACAAGCGCATGATCAACGCCGATGACAAGCTCAAGAAAGTGTTCGGCAAGCCCCAGGTGTCGATGTTCGAGATGGCGGGTCTGATCGGCAAGCACGTCAAGTAAGCCAGCCCGGTATTTTGCAGCGCCGCTCCTGGCGCCGCACGAAGAACCAGCATCTCCCATGCTGGTTTTTTTACGTCTGTCCGCAGGCATCGCACAGGAGTCCATCGCAGCGTCCCTGACGCTCAGGTATCGGCCCCAGCGGCACTGGCCCGCCAGCGCAGACCACGGCGCGGCAAACACCGCCCCCGCCCATCGCATTCGCGGCTCCGTCACGCGTCTGGAGTTCACCATCTGGCGGCGCCATGCCCCAAGACCCAGGTTACCGAACGGCGCTGCTGCCGATTTGTCACCAGACCTTTCTGAATGAACAGTTTTCACCCGGCCCTCAGAACATTGATCTATAACAATAAATTCGTTCAATGGGGCAAAAAACCATAGGCTATCAGCAGGCTGCCGCACACAGCACCCCTATTGCGGTCAGGAGATTATTGCGAATGCGACAAATTCTTATTTATAATTCCCTTCAATTATTCACTAGCCAGCCACCACGCTGTTCATCTGACCATGATCGTTTGTGTATGCCGCAGAGTCTCGGACAAAGAGATCGCTCGCCACGCGCATGCGGGGATGTCTTTCGATGAGATCCAGTTCGAACTGGGTGTTGGACTGCAATGCGGCTGCTGCGAAGGTTGTGCCCGCGATGTGGTCGAACAGTGCAGCGCGTCGCGTCCGGTTGCAGCCCTGCGCAATGAAGCTGCAGTGCACCCGGTCCAGCTTGCCACCCCCATCCTGGAAAGCAAAGCATGGAACTCTTCGCCGCTGTCTTCGGTAGCCTGATTCTGGTTGCCGCCTCTCTCTGGTGGGTCTTTCGGAAATAAGCCACCAACGCATTGATATGCCGTGCTGCGGCTCCAGGCTGCAGCATTTTTTATTGCCCTTATGCTTTCACCAGACCCTTACAGCCCCGCCAACAAACTGGGGCGCAATATCGTGGTTACGGGTTCGGTGCTGGCAGCGCACGTCGCAGGTCTTTGGGCCTTGCAGGCGGGCCTGCTCAAGAGTGCGGCCATCGAGATGCCCAAGCCCGAGCCGGTCATGGTGCAGCTGATTGCGCCCGAGCCCATGCCCGTGGTTGCGCCGCCGCCTCCTCCGACACCCAAGCCGCCGCCCCCGGCGCCGGCACCACCGCCAAAACCCACGCCCAAGCCCGTGCCCAAACCTGCACCCAAGCCACAGGCGATCAAGGATCCGACGCCTGCGCCCAATGCAGTGACCGGCACGACGGAGGCCCAGCCACCGGCACCGCCCATTGAGGCGCCGCCGCCCGCTCCGCCCTCGCCTCCCCCGGCTCCGCCCGCACCGCCAGCGCCCCCACCTCCACCGGTGATACAGCTGCCGTCGAGCAACGCCGCCTACCTGAACAATCCCGCCCCGCAGTACCCGGCCATCAGCCGCCGCATGGGCGAGACGGGGACAACGATCGTTCGCGCCTACATTGATGAAGAAGGCAAGCCCCAGGAGCTGCAGCTCAAGCAGTCCAGCGGGTATGACCGCCTTGACCAGGCCGCGCTCGATACGGTGCGCAAATGGCGCTTCAAGGCAGGCACCTCCAACGGAACTCCCCGGCCCATGTGGGTCAACGTGCCCATCAAGTGGGAACTCAATTAAATCGTACGGAAATAGGATCAGTTATGGACTCGCAATTCGGCATCGCCCACGTCTGGGCTCAGGGAGATTTCGTGACCAAGACGGTCGCAGTCATTCTGGTGGCCATGTCTCTCGCCTCCTGGATCGTGATCGTCATCAAGGCGCTCGATATCATGCGTTTCAAGAAGTACGCCCGCAATGCCCAGGATTTCTGGCACAGCGCAGACTTCGCCGCCGGCCTGAGCAAGCTTGGCGAGCAAGGTGACAACCCGTTCCGCCAGCTGGCTATTGAAGGCCGCGAAGCCACCGCCCACCACCGCAAAACTGCCGAGCACCTGCATGACTCGCTGGATGTCAGCGACTGGATCACACGCTGCCTGCGCAATGGCATCGATGAGTTCACGGCCCGCGCCCAGTCGGGTCTGGCCGTGCTCGCATCGGTGGGCTCCACCGCTCCCTTCATCGGTCTGTTCGGCACCGTCTGGGGCATCTACCATGCACTGGTCGCCATCGGCATGTCGGGCCAGTCTTCGATCGACAAGGTCGCCGGCCCCATCGGCGAGGCACTGATCATGACCGCACTGGGCCTGGCCGTTGCGATTCCCGCCGTGCTGGGTTACAACGCGCTGGTGCGTGGCAACAAGTCGGTGCTCAACCGCCTCAACAGTTTCGCCCATGACCTGCATGCCTTCTTCGTCACCGGCACGCGCCTGAACGTCGATGCCAGCAAGCCCGGTGCCGTCGTCACGCCGCTGAAGAAAGGTGCCTGATCATGGCTTTTGGAACGCAAGACGATGCCGATGAGGTCATGAATGAGATCAACATGACGCCGCTGGTCGACGTCATGCTGGTGCTGCTCATCATCTTCATCATCACCGTGCCGGTGATGAAGCACTCGGTCAACATCGACCTGCCGCGCGCCGTCAACACGCCCGAAGATGCCAAGCCGGACACCATCCAGCTGGCCATCCTGCCCGACGGCAGCTACAACTGGAATGGCAAGGCCGTGACCGACGCCGAGCTGGAAGCCAACATGCAGACCGAGGCCAGCAAGGAGCCCCAGCCGGAACTGCACATCCGCGGCGCGCGCGATGTGAAGTACGAGAAGGTGGCCCAGGCCATGGCTGCGGCCCAGCGCAGCAACCTCAAGAAGATCGGTTTCATCACCGACCAGGTGGGCGAATAAACAGCGCCCTTCCTCTCCCCCCAAGGGCTCCGGCAGGAGCCCTTTTTGCTGCCCGAACGCCGGCCCGGCGCCGCTCCCGGTTTACCCGCAGTGACACCTCAGCGACGCGACAACGCTGCCGGCCCTGCCTAAACTGGACCGCAGGACAAGCGCCGTGGCGACCTGTACTGGCCGAAGCAGCGGCGGGCAAACCGACCATCACCAGCGCCTCCCCCAACTATCCATAGTGAGGAGACACCGATTGATGCAGACGTCCCGCAACCCGACATTTCCCGCCTCTTTGCGCCGGCGCCACATGCTGCGCCTGGCCGTCGCCAGCGCCGCTGCCAGCGGACTGCCGCTGGCCTCCGTCGCCCATGCGGCCAGCGACAAGGCGGCCTTCCCGACCAAGGCCCTGCGCGTGGTCGTTCCCTTTGCGCCGGGGGGTGCCACCGATGTGCTGGCGCGCAGCGTCAGCGACCGGCTCGGCCAGCAGCTGGGACAGCCGGCCATCGTGGACAACCGCCCAGGCGCGGCGGGTTTGCTCGCCTGCGATGCGGTCGCCAAGGCAGCGGCCGATGGCCATACGCTCACACTGGGCACGACCAGCACCATGCTGTCGAACCAGTTCATGTTCAAAAAGCTCTCCTATGATCCGCAAAAGGACCTGGTGCCCGTCATGCGCATCTGCTGGGCACCCATTGTGCTGGTGACCAATGCCCAGATTCCGGTGCGCAATCTGCAGGAGCTGATGGCCTATATCAGCGCCAACAAAGGCAAGCTCTCGTATGGCAGTTATGGCATTGGCTCGCAGGGCCATCTGGTGCTGGCCAGTTTGAGCAACCTGACCCAGGCCGACATGAGCCACATCGCCTACAAGGGCGAGGCGCCGATGGTGCAGGACCTCGTCGGTGGCCAGTTGATGATGGGTATTGGCAGCATCCTCTCACTCAAGCAGCATATCGACAGCGGCAAGCTGCGCGCGATCAGCTTTACCGGGCCCAACCGCGTGCCCGCGCTGCCCGACGTGCCCACCTTCGCCGAGCAGGGCCACCGGGAAGATGCATTCACGATCTCTGGCTGGCTCGGCATAGCGGCCACTGGTGGCACTCCGGCCCCTGTCGTCGAGCAGCTGGGTGCCGAGGTACGCAAGGCGCTGCTGACCCGCGAGGTGAATGCCCGGGTGTTGGTGGCGGGCTTTGTGCCCTTCACCGACGACAGCCCCGCACGCTTTCAGGCCGATTGGAAGCGGGAGCTGCCGATCTGGAAAAAGCTGCTCGCCGATGCCGGCGTACAGCCCACCTGAGCCCCGCTGCGGCTCCGGCTCCGCACACACCAGGGCGCGCAACCACGGCACAGTGCTTCTGTGCCGTGGTTTTTTGCCTTTTACCACGGCAAATTTCAAATTAACACTGGACTTCACGAATACGAATCGTTATCATTTGCTTCAGTTTTATCCCTGTGAGCACCGCCATGCAAACCATCGCCCGACCCGCCACCCCGCTCGCCGCCGCCAGCAAGAGTGCCAGTGCGTCCCAAGGCCATGCCACGCCATCGGCCGCGCTGGAAAGCAGTACGCTGCTGCAAGGCGCCAAAGCGGTGTCCATCGTTCACAACGGCGCCATCTACCGTCTGCAGACCACCAAGCTCGGCAAGCTGATCCTGACGAAATAGGCCCCAGGCTCTGGCAGCCGCTTGCCGCGCTGCCCGCTTGCGCGCCAGCGCAAGGCTCCGCGCCCGGCAAAAAGCCAACTTCTTGAAGTTGGCTTTTTTATGCCTGTGGGGATGGGGCGCCGGGGGCTTGCTACACACCCAGCGGCAAATCCGCATGCTTGAGGGTGCGCAGCACAAAGCTCGACTGGCTGTGGCGTATGCCTTTGATCTTGTAGAGCTTCTCGCGCAGCAGGCGCTCATAGTCGCGGGTGTCCTTGACGACAACGCGCAGCAGGTAATCGTACTCGCCAGAGACCAGATGCGCCTCCACCACCTCCGGGATAGTGGCCAGCAACTCCCCAAATTTCTCCAGCGTGTTGTCACTGTGGCTGTCGAGCGTGACCATCACCAGCACCGTATCGCCCAGCCCCAGCGCCTGCGGCGACAGCCGCACCGAATAGCCCTGGATGACCCCGGCCTCTTCCATCTTCTTGATGCGGCCCCAGCACGGTGACGCGCTCAGTCCCACCGCCTGGCCAATCTCCTGCAGGCTGGCGCGGCTGTTGTGTTGCAGCTGGCGCAGAATTTTGCGGTCTAGCGTGTCAAGAAGCATGATTTTCTGCCAGAGTGTTAAATATGGAATATTTTTCTATATTAATGGGTTAATAACAGAAAAACAAAATATTTATTGCAATGCAAACCCGCATACTTTCTGCATCGAAACACTTTTACCGAAGCCTCTTTCTGGCAGAGCCTGCTTACCGGCAGCCCCTCTCTCCATCAGCCCCCAGGCGGTTACCGCTGCCATGGGGGCTGTTGCATTGCGCCGCCGGCTCGCCCTTTATGTAACAAAACTATTGCATTTGTGCCTCCGCTCCTATGCATGCCCTGGACCTGCGCCATGGCATAGTGGCGCCCTGGAACAACGACAACAGACCGCCCGCCATGCGTTGAAGAGTTGGGAAATCAGCGCGTGCCAATGGTCAATAAGCAGCTATGTTTAAGCGACTCAACGAACTGTCTGAAAGCCATGGCGCCCTGCGTGCTGGTAAGGGCATGGTGGCCGGCGTCATTGCACTGATCCTGGCCGCCCTGTGCTTTTTGGGCGTGCTGGCTTTTCATTTTCCGCAGTACCTGACCACGCCCGAGCTGCGCCGCAGCTACAACGTCGATGTCATGCGCCAGCTGCTGTTTTGGAGCATGGTGATCGCAGGCGGCCTGTCCGTGGCCCTGATGGTGCTCGGCCGGGTGCGCTGGCTGGCGGCATCCGCCTTTGGCCTGGTGCTGCTGTCGGCGCTGCTCGGTGGCCACAAGGTGCCGGTCGGCAGCTTCGCCACCGATACGCCCTATATCGGTCTGGATTGGTTCATCCTCGATCTGCTGGGCAGCGCGCTGATTTTCATCTTTATCGAGAAGCTGTTTGCGTTGCGCAAGGACCAGCCCGTCTTCCGCCCCGAATGGCAAACCGATTTCCACCACTTTCTGGTCAACCACATGGTGGTGGGCTTTGTGCTGCTGGCCACCAACCTGATGGTGCACCAGTTCTTTGGCTGGGCGGCCAATGACGGCATCCGGGGCTGGGTGGCCAACCTGAACTTCTGGGTCGCGCTGTTCCTGATCATCCTGGTGGCCGATCTGGTGCAGTACTGGACGCACCGCGCCTACCATGAAGTGCCGTTGCTGTGGCGCATCCACGCGGTGCACCACAGCGTCAAGAGCATGGACTGGCTGGCCGGCTCGCGCCAGCACATTCTGGAGCTGCTGATCACCCGAACCCTGGTGCTCGCTCCGATCTACGTGCTGGGATTCAGCAAGGAAGTGATCGATGCCTACATCATCATCGTCGGCTTCCAGGCGGTCTTCAACCACGCCAACGTCAGCGTGCGCCTGGGTCCGCTGCGCTATGTCATCGTTACACCCAACTTCCACCACTGGCACCACAGCCAGGATGCCGAGGCGCTCGACAAGAACTACGCCGCGCATTTTGCATTTCTGGACTACCTGTTTGGCACCGCCGTCAAAAGCGACAAGCTCTGGCCCACCAACTATGGTGTGCTCGGTGACTATGTGCCCAATGGCTTTTTCAAGCAGCTGAAGTTTCCCTTCACCTGGAAAGGCTGAGCGCCGCTTGTGCCGCCGGGATGCCCTGCTCTATCGCTTTGATCAACCATGTCACTTCCTTCTGATTTTCGCGCCCAGGCGATGGTGCTGGCCGCTGGCCGTGGCGAGCGCATGCGGCCCCTGACGGACCACACCCCCAAGCCACTGCTTCCCGTGCAAGGCAAGCCGCTGATGCAGCACAGCATGGAGCAACTGGCCCGCGCCGGCGTCCAGCGCCTGCTCATCAATACCGGCTGGCTGGGCCAGCAGGTAGCCGACGCCTGGCCGGCTGCGCCTGCGCTGGCCCAGTTGGGCGGCGAGCAGTTGCAGATTGTCTATTCCCGCGAGGACCTGGATTTCGGCGGCGGCATCGAGACCAGCGGCGCCATCAGCCGCGCACTGCCGGCGCTCGACGATGCGTTCTGGCTGGTCTCGGGCGATGTCTTCATTCCCGGCTTTCCCTTTGATGAGGCCTTGCGCCAGCGCTTTGCCGACAGCGGCGACCTGGCCCATCTGTGGCTGGTGCCCAATGCACCCCACCACCCCCGGGGAGACTTTGTACTGACGGCCGAAGGCCGGGCCGAGAACCCGGCTGCGGACGACCCGCGCCCGCGCCTGACCTACTGCTCGGTCGCGCTGCTCAAAAGGGACTTGTTCCACGCGCCCTACTGCGATATTCCAGCTGGCAACCCGCAGGGCACGAAGATGCCGCTGGTGCAGCAACTGCGTGCGGCGATGCAGGCGGGCCACTGCAGCGCCAGCCGCTATGACGGCCACTGGGTCGATGTAGGCACGGTGGAGCGCCTGCAAATGCTCAACCCCTGAGCCGCAGGAGCAGCACCAGGGCCCAGGCCGGCCCTGACGCCACGCCCTGGCAGAGAGGCGGGGATTGCAGCCAGCCCCACTACTCTGTCGACACGGTGACAGAGGCGGCGACATTGGCGAATGATCTTACTCGCCAACATGATTTATTTATCAATCACTTAGATATAAATCCACCAAGAAGGGCAAGGCCTGAACGTCCGACATCATAAAAACCCCAATACCGAATCACCCCGGCTTGCCCACAATGCAAGGCGCAAGCGGGCATCCGCAGGCGCCTATAAAACCATTCGGCACAGCCGGGGAGACAAGTCATGCAGATGAAAAAATTGGCCTGGGGTATGGGGTTGGCAATGGGCCTGGTGGCCGCAGGCCCCGTGTTGGCGCAGACGACGATGCGCATCAGCATCTCCGTGGCCCAGAACTCGCACCAGGGCGTGGCCATTGACACCTTTGCCAAAGAGGTTGAGCAGCGCACCGGCGGCCGCTACAAGATCCAGACTTTCTACAACGGCGCGCTGGGCGGCGAGCGCGAATCGATCGAAGCAGTGCAATTGGGCACGCAGGAGCTGGCCTTCAGCTCCAGCGGCCCGGTGCCCAATTTTGTGCCCGAGACCAAGATCCTCGATGTGCCCTTTCTGTTCCGCGACAAGGCGCATGCGCGTGCGGTGCTCGATGGGCCCATCGGCAACGAACTGCTGGCCAAGTTCGACAGCAAGGGCTTCAAGGCACTGGCCTGGGCGGAGAACGGCTTCCGCCATATGACGAACTCCAAGCGCGCGATCAACAGCCCCGACGACACCAAGGGCCTGAAGATGCGCACGATGGAGAACCCGGTGCACATCCAGGCCTACAAGGCGCTGGGCATCATCACCACGCCGATGGCCTTCCCCGAGGTGTTCACCGCACTGCAGCAGGGCACGGTCGATGGCCAGGAGAACCCACTGCCCGTCATCACCTCAGCCAAGTTTGACCAGGTGCAAAAACACCTGAGCCTGACCGGTCACGTGTACTCGCCCTGCATTCTGGTGATGAACAAGGCCGCCTACGACAAGCTCAGCGCCGACGACAAGACCGCCTTTGTGCAAGCCGCCCAGGCCGCCACCAAGGCCAACCGCGCCCGTGTGGACCTGGATGACACCAATGGCGTGGCCGAGCTGCGCGCCAAGGGCATGCAGGTGGTGGAGAACGTCGACAAGGCCAAGTTTGTAGCGACCTTGACGAAGACCAATGCCGACTTCGAGAAGCAGTTCGGCAAGGCCAACCTCGACCGCATCCGCAACTTCCAATAAGTGCTGCACCCGGAAAGCTGCCTGCAGCTTTCCATCGCAGCCTCCCCTCGCCTCCCGCCTCACTGCTGACGCCCACCCGGCGCCAGCAGTTGCTGTGTCAACCCGCGCAAGGACGGTGGCGCCAGGCGGCATTGCATGCGCCTGCCCACCCCGGTCACCATGAAAAACGCATTTCTTGCTTTCGAGCGCTGGACATCAGGCATCGCCATGGCCGGCGCCTGCCTGATGCTGGCCATCGCATCCACACTGGGCATGTTCCAGATCATCACCCGCTTTGTGCTCGAAGAGCCCGCCGAATGGACGGAGGTGCTGATCCGCTTCAGCCTGATCTGGATGGTGTTCCTCGCGATTCCGATGGCTTTCCGCCAAGGCGCGATGGTCAGCGTCGATGTGCTCAAGCGCTGGGCACCGCCGGCGATGCGCCGCCTGCTCAGCGGCTTTGTCTGCATCGCCACGCTGGCGCTGCTGGCCGTGCTGATCTGGTGGGGCTGGGACTATGCCCGCCGTGGCGGCGTGCAGACCATGGCCGGGTTGGAATCGCTGTCCATGTTCTGGGCCTACCTGGCCGTCCCCGTGGGTGCACTGTTTGCCGTGTTTGGCGTCATCGGCAACCTGCTCGAACCCCAAAATACCGAACTGGAGAACGCGCAATGACCGCCGTGATGCTTTCCACGATGGTGCTGTGCTTTGCGCTCACCGTCTCTGTCGCCGTTTCCATCGGCCTGGCCTCGGTCCTGGGCATCCAGGCCAGCAATGCCAACATGCTCATCTCGGTCAAGGAGATGTTTGGTGCGATCAACAAATTCCCGCTCGCGGCCATCCCGTTTTTCATTCTGGCCGGCAACCTGATGGAGACCGGTGGTATCTCGCGCCGCCTGGTCGAGTTTGCCAAGAGCATTGTGGGCGGCGTCCAGGGCGGCCTGCCGATGACCTGCGTGCTGACTTGCATGATCTTTGCCGCCGTCTCCGGCTCCTCGGTGGCCACCACCTTTGCGATTGGCGCCATCTTGATTCCGGCGCTGATCAAGCATGGCTACCCCAAGAGCTATGCGGCCGCGCTGCAAGCGACCAGCGCCGAGCTGGGGGTCATCATTCCGCCATCTATTCCGATGATTCTCTATGGCGTCAGCGCCGAGGTGTCGATTGGTGAGCTGTTCATTGCCGGCTTTGGCCCCGGGCTGCTGATCAGTGCGGCGCTGATGGTCTTTGTCTGGGCCTACTGCAAGTACAAGGGCTGGGGCAAGAACGATGGCGAAGGCCGGCTGGGCTTTGGCAAAGCCTTTCTGCAGGCAGGCTGGGCACTGTTGATGCCGGTGATCATCCTGGGCGGCATTTACGGCGGTGTGTTCACCCCGACCGAGGCCTCGGCCGTGGCCGTGTTCTATGCACTGATCGTGGGCATGCTGATCTACCGCGAGATCCGGATCCGGGACCTGTATGCGATTCTCCGCAAATCGGCGATCTCCTCGTCGATCATCATGTTCATCATTGCCAATGCGGGTCTGTTCGCGTTCCTGATCACCCGCGCCGGTGTGCCCGATGCCATCGGCCACTGGCTGGAACAGGTGCTGCAGAGCCCGGCCATGTTCCTGCTGGGCGTGAACGCGGCGCTGTTCATCATCGGCATGTTCATCGAGACCAGCGCGGCGATCATCGTGCTGGCCCCGATCCTGGCGCCGGTGGCGATGCACTTTGGCATCGACCCGGTGCATTTCGGGCTGATCATGGTGGTGAACCTGGCGCTGGGCATGATCACACCGCCGTTTGGCGTCAACCTGTTTGCCGCCTGCACGGTGGCCCGCATATCGCTGGACCAGATCATCAAACACCTGCTGCCCTTTGTCGGGGTGATCTTGCTGTGCCTGATGGTGATCACCTATGTGCCGGGCATCTCGCTGGGGCTGCGGGATCTGGTCTATCGCTGATCCGGTTTTCCCCGTTTGCATCGCTGAGCCACCGCCCGCCGGTGGCTTTTTTGCGTGTTGGCCAACCCTTTTGCGGGCGCAAGCGGCAAGTTGCCGCTAAAATCGCCGCAGTCAGGAGAGAGTCGCCCCCGTTGTACCCCAACGCGCAGCGCGGCCGCCGAAGGCGCAGGCTACTGCAGATGCAGCTGCTGAACGCTCAGGCAAAAGGACTGGCCCCGCCGCGCAGCTTAGGCCTGCCGGCGTTCCCAGCTGGAGAGAGGTGGCGCCTGGACGCCATCCACCGAAGGAGCAAGCCCCCAGGCCTCACAGCGGCGGGTGAATCTCTCAGGTAAAGCGGACAGCAGGGCAAACAGCATGCAACCGGCAACGGCTGCATGCCTTGATATTTGCCCTGGAGAGTCCATGTCCGCCAACGCATCCGCCCTGCTGTCCACCCCTTTGAACGCGCTGCACATCGCGCTCGGCGCCCGCATGGTGCCCTTTGCCGGCTATTCCATGCCCGTGCAGTACCCGCAGGGCCTGATGGCCGAACACAGGCACACCCGCACGGCAGCGGGCCTCTTTGATGTCTCCCACATGGGCCAGCTGCGCCTGGTCGGCCCCGACGCCGCAGCCGCCTTTGAAACCCTGGTGCCCGTCGATGTGGTGGACCTGGCCATTGGCAAGCAGCGCTATGGCCTGCTGCTCAATGACGACGGCGGCATTGTCGATGACCTGATGTTCTTCCGCGTCTCGGAGCAGGAGCTGTTCGTCATCGTCAACGGCGCCTGCAAGGTGGCCGATATTGCGCTGATCCGCGAACGCATCGGCCAGCGCTGCCAGGTGCTGCCGCTGCCCGACCAGGGCCTGCTGGCATTGCAGGGCCCCCAGGCCGCTACCGCGCTGGCCCGCCTGGCGCCCGGTGTCGATAAGCTGGTGTTCATGACCGGTGGCGATTTTGATGTTGACGGCATCGCCTGCTTCATCACCCGCAGCGGCTATACCGGCGAAGACGGCTTCGAGATTTCGGTGGCCGGCCACGAGGCCGAGGCGCTGGCACGCAAGCTGCTGGCCCAGCCCGAAGTGCAGCCCATTGGCCTGGGCGCGCGCAACTCGCTGCGCCTGGAAGCCGGTCTGTGCCTCTACGGCAGTGACCTCGATGCCACCACCACCCCACCCGAAGCCGGCCTGAACTGGGCCATCCAGAAGGTGCGCCGCACCGGCGGCGCGCGCGCAGGCGGTTTTCCCGGTGCCGACAAGGTGCTCTCTCAGATCGACAACCCCGCCACCCTGACCCGCAAGCGGGTTGGCCTGGTGGCGCAAGAGCGCATTCCGGTGCGCGAGCAGGTCGAGATCCGCAACCTCGATGGCCAGGTCGTCGGCGTGACCACCAGCGGCCTGCTGGCCCCAACCATCGACAAGCCGATTGCCATGGCCTATGTGGAGCCCGCTTTGGCGGCCATCGGCACGCAGCTGCATGCGATGGTGCGCGGCAAAGCAGTGCCCGTCGAGGTGGTGGCCATGCCTTTTGTCCCTCCCCGCTATTTCCGCGGCTAAAGTAGCTGCTGGGTGCGGCTGTCCGCACCCGCCTGAGCACAATTCACGCCTACAAAACTGGAGTATTCCTATGACGATCAAGTTCTCCCGCGACCACGAATGGATCAACAGCGCCGACACCAATGCCGCCATCGTCGGCATCACCGTCCACGCGCAAGACGCGCTGGGCGATGTGGTGTTTGTCGATCTGCCTGAAGTCGGCGCCTCCTTCAACCAGGGCGATGTCGCCGGTGTGGTGGAGTCCGTCAAGGCCGCCGCTGACGTCTTCATGCCCGTGACCGGCGAGATCGTCGAAGTCAACGAAGCATTGCGCAACGACCCGTCGCTGGCCAACTCCGACCCGCTCAACGCCGGCTGGTTCTTCAAGGTCAAGCTCAGCGATGTGGCCCAGCTCGACGCGCTGCTGGACGAGACCGCCTATAACGACTTCGCCGCCAACGCCTGATGGCCCGACCCTGCTACTGGCCTGCCACTGCTGATTGTGTAGGCCACCAGCAGGATTGACAGGCCCAGGAGGCCCCGGCCTCCTCCCCTTTTTTCCTTTTCCTCGCTGCCAGCGCTCTTTGATACCGCGCCAGCCCCAACCCCTCCATTTACACCGATCCGGACCATGCTGATGCCCTCCAAAGAGCCCCTTGCCGCGCTGGAAAACGCCAGTGAATTCATCGCCCGCCACATTGGACCGGACCCCGCCGATGAGGCCCGGATGCTGGCGGCGCTGGACCTGCCCTCGCTCGATGCGCTGATCGACAAGGTGCTGCCCGCCTCCATCGTGCGCAGCAAGCCGATGGACCTGCCCGAGCCGGTGAGCGAGGCGGCTGCGCTGGCCGAGCTCAAGGCCCTGGCCAGCAAGAACCAGGTGCTCAAGAGCTTTATCGGCCAGGGCTACTACGGCACCCTCACGCCCGGCGTGATTCTGCGCAACATCCTCGAGAACCCCGCCTGGTACACCGCCTACACGCCTTACCAGGCCGAAATCTCGCAAGGCCGCATGGAGGCGCTGGTCAACTTCCAGACCATGGTCTGCGACCTGACCGGCATGCCCATCGCCAACGCCTCGATGCTGGACGAAGCCACGGCCGCTGCCGAGGCCATGACCCTGGCCAAGCGCTCGGTCAAGTCCAAGAGCAACCGCATTGTGCTGGCAGGCGATCTGCATCCCCAGACCATTGAAGTCATCCAGACCCGCGCCCAGCCGCTGGGCCTGGAGGTACTGGTGGCCAACAGCCAGGACGCATGGGAATCTGCACTGGCGGGTGAACTGTTTGCCGCCGTCATCCAGTACCCGGCTTCGAGCGGCTGGATCGTGGACTGGAAGGCCGACGTCGATGCCATCCATGCCAAGCAGGCTGCGGCCATCGTGGCGACCGACCTGCTGGCGCTGACCCTGATCACGCCCCCTGGCGAATGGGGTGCCGACATCGTCGTGGGCAACAGCCAGCGCTTTGGCATGCCCATGGGCGCCGGCGGCCCGCACGCCGCCTTCATGGCCTGCCGCGATGACTACAAGCGTTCTCTGCCAGGCCGTCTGGTCGGCGTCAGCGTCGATGTGCATGGCAACCCGGCCTACCGCCTGGCACTGCAAACGCGCGAGCAACACATCCGCCGCGAAAAAGCCACCTCCAACATCTGCACCGCCCAGGTGCTGCCGGCCGTGATCGCCAGCATGTACGCGGTCTACCATGGCCCCGCCGGCCTCAAGCGCATTGCCCAGCGCGTGGCACGCCTCACCGCCATCCTGAGCCGTGGCCTGGCGCAGCTGGGCTTTACCGCCCGCCACCATGACAGCGCCTTCGATACCTTGTCGCTGCACACCAAGGACGCCACCGACGCCATCCTGGCCCGTGCGCTGGCCCAGAGCGTCAACCTGCGCAGGGCCTGGAACGAGTATCTGTGCATCAGCCTGGATGAAACCTCCAGCCGCGCCGATGTGGAACTGCTGTGGAGCATCTTCGCCCAGCCCGGCCAGGCACTGCCCAATATCGAGGCGATGGACGAAGGCAGCACCTCGCTGATCCCCGAAGGCCTGCAGCGCAGCAGCGCCTACCTGACCCACCCGGTGTTCAACACCCACCATTCCGAAACCGCGATGCTGCGCTACATCCGCAGCCTGTCCGACAAGGACCTGGCGCTGGACCGCAGCATGATCCCGCTGGGCAGTTGCACGATGAAGCTCAACGCGACCAGCGAGATGATCCCCATCACCTGGCCCGAGTTTGCCAACATGCACCCCTTTGCCCCGGCCGACCAGCTGCAAGGCTATGCGCTGCTCGATGCCCAGCTGCGCGAATGGCTGTGCCAGGCCACCGGCTACGCCGGCATCAGCCTGCAGCCTAATGCCGGCTCGCAAGGTGAATACGCCGGCCTGCTGGCCATCAAGGCCTACCACGCCTCCAAGGGCGAGTCGCACCGCAATATCTGCCTGATCCCCAGCAGCGCCCACGGCACCAACCCGGCCAGCGCGCAGATGGTGGGACTGCAGGTGGTCGTCACCAAGTGCGATGAGAACGGCAATGTGGACATGGCCGACCTGAAGCTGGCCTGCGAAAAGCACAGCGCCAACCTGGCCTGCATCATGATCACCTACCCCAGCACGCACGGCGTGTTCGAGACCCAGGTGAAGGAGCTGTGCCAGCTGGTGCACAGCCATGGCGGCCGCGTCTATGTGGACGGCGCCAACATGAACGCCCAGGTCGGCCTGGCCGCACCGGGCGAGTTCGGCGGCGATGTCAGCCACCTGAACCTGCACAAGACCTTCTGCATCCCCCACGGCGGTGGCGGCCCTGGTGTCGGCCCCGTCTGCGTGGTCGAGGACCTGGTGCCCTTCCTGCCCGGCCATGCCACCGCTGGCGTGCCCGGCAAGGTGGGCGCGGTCAGCGCCGCGCCGCTGGGCAATGCCGCCGTGCTGCCGATCAGCTGGATGTACATCCGCATGATGGGCGAGCCCGGTCTCAAGCGCGCCACCGAGACGGCGATCCTGAACGCCAACTACATCAGCAAGCGCCTGGAACCTCACTTCCCGACCCTGTACGCCGGTGAGCACGGCCATGTCGCACACGAGTGCATTCTGGACCTGCGCCACTTCAAGGACAGCTGCGGCGTGATGGCTGAAGACGTCGCCAAGCGCCTGATCGACTATGGCTTCCATGCGCCGACCTTGTCGTTCCCGGTGCCCAACACCTTGATGGTGGAGCCCACCGAGAGCGAGAGCCTGTACGAACTGGACCGCTTCATCGATGCAATGATCGCCATCCGTGGCGAGATCGCCGAGATCGAAGCGGGCCGTGCGGCGCAGGATGACAACCTGCTCAAGAACGCGCCCCACACGGCCGAAACCCTGCTGGCCAGCGAGTGGAGCCATGGCTACAGCCGCGAGGCTGCCGCCTACCCCGTGCCTGCGCTGCGCCGCGCCAAGTACTGGAGCCCCGTGGGCCGTGTCGACAACGTCTATGGCGACCGCAACCTGTTTTGCAGCTGCGTGCCGCTGGAGAGCTACGGCACCTCGGCTTAGGTCTTAAGATAGCCTTCGGGCTTCTTCCGAAGCGACCCACCGGGTCGCTTTTTTACGCCTTGGCAACTATCAGCAAAAATCAGCCCGGGACTGCACCCGAGCCCGGAGACTTCTCGGCATGGACACCCTTCTCATCATCGCCATCGGCGCGGCCCTTGCCGGCTTTGTGCAGGGCCTCTCGGGCTTTGGCTACAGCATGACCGCCATGGCCCTGTGGGCCTGGACTCTGGAGCCGACACTGGCGGCGGTGCTCGCCGTGTTTGGCGGTCTGTGCGGGCAGCTCATCCAGGCGTTCAAGGTGCGGCGTGGCTTTGACTGGCGCATGCTCTGGCCCTTCCTGCTGGGGGGGCTGTGCGGCCTGCCGCTGGGCTTGCGGCTGCTGCCGATGCTCGATACCCAGCTGTTCAAGACGGTGCTGGGCGCGATGCTGGTCATCTTCTGCCCGCTGATGGCCTTCTCCCACCGGCTGGGCGGCATCGCGTCCGGGCCGCTGAGCCAGGGGCCTGGGCGCTCGCTGGCCAATGGCCTGGCGGGCCTGGCCGGTGGCGCCATGGCAGCGCTGGGCGGGTTCTCGGGCGTGGTTCCCACGTTGTGGTGCCAGATCACCGGCATGGCCCGGGACACCCAGCGCCAGGTGATCCAGAACTGAAACCTCACGATGCTGGCCGTCACCTTTGCCAGCTATGTGGGCACGGGCCTGGTGAGCCAGCACATGCTGCCGCAGCTGGCGGTCGCACTGCCCGCCATGGTGCTGCCCTCGCTGTGGGGCGCACGGCTCTATGAGCGCATCAGCGATGTGGCCTTCAAACGCGTCGTGCTAGGCCTGCTGACCCTGGCCGGCCTGGCCATGCTGGCCTCCAGCTGGGCTGGAGCTGTTGCATCGAGGTGACAGTCGCACCCGGGTGTCCGGGAGACGCACAGACCCACTCCTATAACAATTGTCAGAGTGTCTCCGTTGCGCTGAGAATCCCCCCCGCCAGCCCCCGATAATCCAGTCGGCCCCTTTCCCGCCCAGGCAGCCCCAATCCCTGCGCACCCGGCCGTGCGCCTGGAACCGGGCACACCTCTGCCCATGCCCGCACCGCACACCCAGACCCTTTTGCCCGCTGAAGGACTGGACTCCAATGGCCCTGCCCTGGAGTCCATGGCTGCGGGTGCGCGCGGGCTCAGTACCTACCTGGTGATGCTGATGCTGGCAGCAGCCCTGCCGATTCTGGCCGCTGGCATCTACACGGTGCAGCATGTCGCGCAGTCCTACCGGGACAGCAGCCTCAACCGCATGCTCGACATCACCAGCAACCTGGGCCAGGCAGCCGAGTCGGACCTGTTGGGCCGGGCAGCGATGCTGCAATCGTTTGCAGCGGACGGCAACTTCTCTTCTGCGCAGAGCCTGGACCGGTGGTTGCACCTGACAGGCATGGGCACGGCCAGCAGCCTGGCGCTGCTGCGCGAAGGCCAGGCCCAGCCGGTCTTGGCGTCCTCCGGAGCGCCAGCGCCCCTGCCGGCCCAGCAAGCGCTGGCCGAGCGGGCCCTGCACAGCAGTGCACCGGTGTTCTCGCAACTCTTCTTTCAGAACGGCATGCCCGCCGTATCGATGGCCGTGCGCGCCGGACCCGCCTCTGCCCAGGTGCTGGTGCTGACCATGCCACCGGCCGAGGCGGTGAGCATCGCCCCCAGCCAGACCAGCGACGGTGTGCTGATCGCCATCACCGATGGTGAAGGCCGGATTCTGGCGCGCTCGGCGCAGGCAGAGCGGTTTATCGGCACCACCGTTCCGGACTGGGCGCGGCTGCAGGCCGTCCATGCCCGCCGCGGCAGCTTCGAAGCCCAGCGTGCCGACGGCGGAGAAGTGATCTTCAGCTTTTACCAATTGCCCAGGACGCCGGGCTGGGTGGTCGTTGCCGGTGAGCCGCTGGAGGACTTCAATGCCCGCTGGCAAACGCCAGTCACCCACATCGTGCTGGCCAGTCTGATGGCGCTGGCCATTGCCGGCCTGCTATGCGCCTGGGTCTCGCGCCAGCTGCTGCGCCCCATCCGGCAGCTGACGGTCAGCACGCGCACCGGCGCCTCCTACGCTGCCGCGACCGGCGGTGGCCAGGTACTGGTGGTGCAGGAATACGAAATCCTGCGCCAGAGTCTCAGCCGTGCGCGTGCGCGTCTGGAATCGGCACTGGCCGCACAAAAGCAGGTGGCAGCCGCGCTGGCCGCCAGCGAGCAGCGGGCCCGCACCTTGGCCCATGCCGGCGCCTCGGTACAGTGGAGCCTGGATGCCAAGGGCCGTGCGCTGTCGATCGTCGGCTGGGAGGCGCTGGGTGGCGCGCCCGATGCACAAGCACTGCAACTGGGCTGGCTGCGCCAGGTCCACCCCGAGGATGCCGAGCAGCTGCAGCGCCAGGCAGCGCAACTGCTGACGGACCATGGCCACACCTTGGATGTGGAGCTGCGTTTGCGCACCCGCGATGGCACCTGGCGCTGGATGCGCGCACGGGGAGCGGCGATCCTGGATCCGCAGCAGCGCATCAGCGAATGGCTGGGCGTGCTGGAAGACGTCGACGACCGCAAGCGTGCGCAGGCCGAAGTGGCCTATCTGGCGCTGCACGACCCGCTCACCGGTCTGCCCAACCGCAGCCTGCTGCAAAAGCCGATCCGCACCCAAGGTGGCACGGCAGGGGCCTTGCTCTACCTGGACCTGGACCGCTTCAAGCAGGTCAACGACACGCTCGGCCACGCCACCGGAGACGCACTGCTCTGCGCAGTGGCAGAGCGCCTGCGCGAGCTGCTGCGTGACACCGACCTGGTGGTGCGCATGGGTGGTGATGAATTCTGCATCGTGCAAAACGCCTCGTCGGCGCAGGCGGCCGCAGGCCTGGCGCAGCGTGTCATTGACCGGCTCAGCGCCGACTATGAGATCGAGGGACAGCGGGTGAGCATCGGCGTGTCCGTGGGCATTGCCTTGTTGACCCAGCCTTCTGACACCCAGGATCCCGACAGCCTGCTGCGCAAGGCGGACATGGCGCTCTACCAGGCCAAGCAGCAGGGCCGGGGCCGCTATGCGTTCTACACCGACGCGCTGGGCAGCGGCAGCCGATAACACGCCCGCCCTCTGCGCGCTGAAACGAAAAAGCCAGCACTGCGGCTGGCTTCTCAGTGCAATGCGCGCAGACTACCGGCCTCGGATATAGGTGTTCACCGCGCGGTTGTGTTCATCCAGGCTCTCGCTGAAGTGGCTGCTGCCATCGCCCCTGGCCACAAAGTACAGCGCCTTGGTGTTTTCCGGCTGGATGGCGGCCATCAGCGAGGCCTTGCCGGGCATCGCGATGGGAGTGGGCGGCAGGCCCACGCGGGTGTAGGTGTTCCAGGGCGTATCGGTCTGCAGATCGCGCTTGCGCAGATTGCCGTCGAATTTCTCACCCAGGCCGTAGATGACGGTGGGATCGGTCTGCAGCAGCATGCCGATGCGCAGCCGGTTGATGAACACCCCTGCCACCATCGCCCGGTCTTCGGCCTTGCCGGTTTCCTTCTCGACAATGCTCGCCAGGGTCAGCAGGTCCTGCGGCGTTTTGAGAGGGCTGTCGGGCGGGTTCAGCGACCAGACCGCTTCGAGCCGCTTGTCCATCGCCAGCATCGCGCGGCGCATCAGCGCCAGATCGCTGCTGCCTTTCGAAAATGCATAGGTGTCCGGGAAAAACCGGCCTTCGGCGGGCAGATCGGGGCGGCCCAGCGCAGCCATGATCTCCTCGGGCGTCATCGCGGCACTGTCGTGGCGCAGATGCTCTTCCCTGGCGATGGCCGCGCGCATCTGGCGCAGGTTCCAGCCCTCGACAATGGTCAGCACGCGCTGGCTGTCTTCGCCGCGCACCAGGCGTGCGAGCAGGCTGCGCGGTGAGGTGCCGGCAGGTATCTCATAGTTGCCGGCGCGGATCTTGCGGTCCTGGCCCGAAAGGCGGAACCACCAGTACAGCAGATCGGGGTTGACCTCGATGCCCACCGCTTGCACCGCCTGGGCCACCGCACGCGGCGAGGTGCCGGGCTCAATCTCCAGCTCTACCGTCTGGCCGCCCTTGCCCAGCACCAGCGGCTGGTTCAACCAGAAATAGGCAGCGCCCGCTGTCGCCAGCACCACCACCACGATCAATGTCAATAAACGCTTCACAACCCTACCGCCTCCGTGCCATGGATCGAGCATCATAATTCACCCCATGACTCAAGCATTACAGGGACACCTTTCGCTGCAGCATTTGGGCGTGATCCGCGCCGAGGGCGCCGATGCTGCCAGCTTTTTGCAGGGCCAGCTCAGCCATGATGTGCAGTTGCTGCCCGTGGGCCAGGCCCGGCTGGCGGCCTTTCTGTCGGCCAAGGGCCGCATGCAGGCCAGCTTCATCGTCATCAAGCGCAGCGCCGAAGAGTTCTGGCTCATCACCAGCCGAGATGTGCTGCCCGCCACGCTCAAGCGCCTGTCGATGTTTGTGCTGCGCGCCAAGTGCAAGCTCAGCGATGCCACCGAGGCCGTGCAACTGCTGGGCCTGGCCGGCGATGCCGTTCCCGCCGAGGCACGCAAGCTGGCGCCCTGGCAAGTGCTGGCGCTGGACGATGCCTCCATCGTGCGGCTTTACGCCGCCGAAGGCGAAAGCCGCGCTTTGCTCGCGGCGCCCGCAGCCAGCGCCCTGCCCGCACAGATCACCGGCAGCCCCACGATCACCGCTGCGGCCTGGCAACTGTCCATCGTGCAAGCCGGCGTGCCGCTGATCACAGCGCCCGTGGTCGATGCCTTTGTGCCGCAGATGCTGAACTTTGAATCGGTCGATGGCGTGAGTTTCAAGAAGGGCTGCTACCCCGGCCAGGAAGTGGTGGCACGCAGCCAGTTCAGAGGTACGCTCAAGCGCCGCATGTACCGCCTGGCCTCGGCTGCGCAGCCCGAGCCCGGCCAGGAGGTCTTTGCCGCCAACGACGACAGCCAGCCGGTGGGCACCGTGGTGCAATCGGCCGCCAGCGCATCGGGCTTTGAGGCGCTGGTGTCGATGCAGATTGCGGCGGCCAGCGCGCCTCTGCACCTGGGAAGCAGCACCGGCGCGGCTTTGCAGCTGCTCAGCCTGCCTTATGCGCTCAAGGAAGACATCTGATTTGTGATCGCTTATGACAGCGGTAACCGTCTGCTTCATCACAAATACGACAATTTCTCAGGCAAAAACGCCGCCACTGCAGCCGTTACAGAATTTTTATGGCATTTGCGCCGTAATTTGCTAAAATTGCGTGACTTTGCGAGCAGGAGCCTTCCAAAAAGCCCTGTGAGCCTGACGGAACAACTACTCAAGCGCATCTTGACCATCACACTTGCCGGGTCTGGGAAACCAGACCCGGCTTTTTATTGGCCAAGTTATCAGGCCTCTGCATAGGGCCATTGGCACTATGCAGGGATCGGTCCGTCAGCGCAGGGTTTTCTGCATCGAGATGTGGGCAATGCCCGCTTCCTCATAAGGCTCGCCCACCACACTGAATCCCGCACGCAGGTAGAAGCTCTCGGCCGTGCGCTGCGCATGCAGCTCGACCTGCCGCTTGCCCTGGCGATCGGCGGCATCCACCAAGGCATCGAGCACCTGGCGGCCCAGGCGGCCACCGCGCAGCGGCTTGGCCACGGCCATGCGGCCAATGCGCATCACATCGGCACGGTGTTCGTTCTGCGCGCTGGGCAACATGCGGCCGGTGGCCACGCACATGTCCAGACCATTGAGCGCCACCGCATGCAACGCGCTGACATCAAAGGCATCGGCCTCGATCTCGGCGGGAATGCCCTGCTCTCGCACAAAGACCTGCATGCGCAGGCGCATCGCCTCCTGGCCCAGCACATTCCAGCTGCCGGTTTTCAGCGTCACCATGTCCTCGCCCGCTTCAAAGCGCTGCACCATGCTGCGGTAAGCCTGGGGCAGTGGCTGGGGCTGCTGCGCAGCATCGGCAAACACATAGACCATGGTCGCCGTGGCCAGCAGCTTGTGGGCGCAATAGATCGCCGCCTCGTACTGCACCGAGGTGTGGCCCAGCTTGGCCACGCGCAGGCCGATGTCGATCACATCATCCAGACGGGCCGAGGCATGGAATTCGAGTTGCGTGGCACGCAGGAACAGCTCGCCACCCAGGCGCTGCATCCCTTCCTCGTAGGGCACGGCCAGCTGGCGCCAGTACTCGGACATCGCAATGTCCACATAGCTCAGGTAGTGGGCGTTGAAGACCACCTTCTGCAGATCGACCTCGGACCAGCGCACGCGCTGGCGGCTGCGGCAGCGAAAATCGGAAAGGCTTCGGGCGGGGGTCTCGAACAGGATCTGGGAAGAGGAGCTCATGGTCTTTTCTGGATTCAACATAGGGGCAATCTGGCGGCGGTCTGGCAGCGGTCCTGCTCAGTCAAACGCAGCCCGCAGCGCCTGGGCCATCTGCGCATGGCAGGCCCGCGCTTCCTTGAGCGCGCGGCCCATTTTCACAAACTCATGGGCCACGCCGGCATAGGTGTGCAGGTCCACCTCGATGCCGGCTGCGCGCAAGCGATCGGCATACATGACGCCCTCATCCACCAGCGAATCGCATTGCGCCAGGTGGATGCTGGCAGGCGCCAGGCCGCGCAGATCCGGCGCCAGCAACGGCGCAAAGCGCCAATCTTCGCGGTCGGCGAGCGAGCGCAGGTAGTTGCTGAACATCCAGCTGATCATCGGCTTGGTCAGGATCGGGCCCTCGCTGTAGCGGGCGTGCGAAGGCGTATCTTGGTGGGCTGCGCAACCGGGATAGATCAGCAGCTGCAAGGCCAGGTCGATACCGGCATCGCGTGCCAGGATCGCGTTGACCGCCGCCAGGGTGCCACCTGCACTGTCGCCCCCCACCGCCACACGGCCGGTATCGGCCCCCAGCGCCATGCCTTCGGCCACCAGCCACTGCAAGGCATCCCAGGCATCGTTGCTGGCGGTGGGAAAGCGGTGCTCGGGCGCCAGGCGGTAGTCCACCGAGACGACCATGCAGCCCGCTTGGTGCGCCAACTCGCGGCACAGCGTGTCATGCGTGTCCACGCTGCCGATCGTGAAACCGCCACCATGGGTGAACAGCAGCACCGGTTGCAGCGGATCCCAGCTGGCGGCATAGAGCCGCGCAGGTATCTGAAAACCATCGCGCGCAGGGATGTGCAGATCCTCGACGCGCGCCAGCGCGGGCTTGGCAATCTCCAGCACCCCGGCGCCGATGCCATAGGCCTGGCGCGCCTGCTCCACCGTCATCTCCCACAGGGGGGTGTGCTGGGCGCGGGCCATGCGCTCGACCACGCTGCGCATCGTGGGGGTCAGCTCTGCGACCACATCGGCAGGCATCGGCAGTTCGGCGGGAAGATGGGCTTTGGAGCGAGGTGAAGCGTCAGACATACATCGTTGCCCGGCCAGCAGGCAAGGGCGCAATTCAGGGACAAGGCCGGCTGATTATCGGCCATCGCCCATTCACGACGGGGCATCTCGGTCACCCATGTTGTAAGGCCCTGCCAACGCGGCAGAGCCCTGCTTCACCGCTGCCCAAGGCTGCCCAGGTTTACTCGAAACGCAGCTCCACCGGCTGCGCCCCCTCCAAGCCCTTGTACTCCACCCGGATCTGCTGGCCGGGCTGCGGCGGCAGCAGCGCCGAATAGGACCCCAGGCTGATCCAGTCGCCCACCTTGAGCCGCTGGCCTTCGGCCTGAAGGGCCTGCGCCAGCCAGACCACGGCGTTGAGCGGCTGGCCCATCAGATCGCCGCCACGCCCGCCCCCCAGCCGCGCGCCGCTCTGGTCGGTGATGTCGACCTGCATGCTCTGCAGCGCATTCAACAGCGCGTAACGCTCGGCCCGGAATTGCGGCACCGCCAGTGCCTGGCCCAT
Source organism: Comamonas sp. SY3 (assembly GCF_041730275.1). Taxonomy (NCBI): domain Bacteria; kingdom Pseudomonadati; phylum Pseudomonadota; class Betaproteobacteria; order Burkholderiales; family Comamonadaceae; genus Comamonas; species Comamonas sp. SY3. The sequence continues at coordinate 38,030 of NZ_JBGTYN010000016.1, forward strand.
CACGCCCATGCGCGCACCCACGTTGATGGCCTCAACGGCCGCGCCATCGAGCTGGGCGGGGTTCTCCACCACCAGGTCAGGCAGCTCCACAAACGGGACGATGCGGTCAATGTGGTTGAGCACCTGCAGCGGCGTTGTCGCGCGGTTGATGGCGCTGCTGGAGACGCGTACCAGCATGTCCGCCTCAAACATCGGCCGCGCGCCAAAGGCGGCGGGCACCGCACTGCGGTTGGGCAGCAAGGCGCCCTCGTACAGCACACCCCATACCGGCTTGTCGGTCTGAAAGCGTTTTTGCATGGCCGCGCTGGTCAGCCCCGCCTTGTAGCCAATGGGCTTCTTGCCCTGGGCTGCCCAGGCGGCATGGAGCTTGTTGCGGCTGCATTTGCCATCGGCCTCGGTCATCGCACCCGCCGACGGCACGGGCTGTTTGGCCTCATAGGCCTGCAGCCACTGCGCGACCTGTGCGTCATCCAGGCAAGCGGCCTGGGCCAGGCTGCTGCAGGCAGCCAGGCAGGCGGCCAGCCAAAGTGGGGAGCGGCGAATACGCAAAGCTGGGTGCATCATCCAAAGTCTCCTGTTCCAAGAACCTGTTCCGAATGCGGTTTTGTAGACCGCCCCGGGCACCAACATACCACCCGCATCGACCGGACTGACTAGGGAAAGCGCGCAGCCTGCGCGGCCCACCGACCCTCCGCCTGCTTTTGCTTGATGCAGGTCATGCCGCCATAGCCACAAAGCAACAGACGCTATAGTATTTGCATAACCACCCGGCGACAGGAGACCCAAGATGCGCAGCGTGTATGAGCCCGCCAATGCCGTGCAAGCCCATGTTCTGCAGGACGTGCTGCGCCAGCACGGCATCGCCAGTTTTGTCAGCGGTGAACATCTGCAAGGCGCAATCGGCGAGCTGCCAGCGGGCAGCCTGCTGCGTTTGTGGGTCGATGAGGCCGACTGGTCCGCTGCTCGCCGCGCGCTGGAGGAGTGGGAGCGTGCCCCGCTGATCGATGACGCCGAACTGGCCCGCGCCGACCCCAGCCTGGGTGAGCAGCCGCCGTCTGCGCCCGCGCACGATGGTCGCTTTGATTCGCGCTTTGACCTGGCCTGCGACCCAGGTGTGCGTGCCGCTTCGCAGCGGGACGGCGAACAAGAAGCCTACAGCGACGCCCGGCGCTGGTATCCCTGCTGGTGGGCCGGCGGCGCGGCGCTGTTGGCGCTGTGTCTGCACTACCTGCTCGGCGGCGTGCCTCAGGCGGATACCACGGGCGATGCGGGTGCTACGGAGCAGACCCGGCAAGCCCCCGATACCGCATCCGCCCACAGTGAACGCGGGCAAGCAGCACCCACAGGCAGCCGATGAACGGCAGCGGTTGCGATGCGCCTCAAGCGGGCTATTCCGGCCTCCGCTGACGTTGCAAAGTATCAAATACCGATACCAATCCGGCGTAAAAACCTAGCAAGCAACCAAATATTGGCATCTGCTGCAGCGCGATGCCGACAATCGCGCCATCGCAAATCGCAGCAAGCCCGCATGCATTCTGGCCACCAATGGCCAAAACGGCAGCGCGCCAATGCGATGATGACGACCGAGGAGAACGAGAGAGATATGACCGCCCCCATTCCAGCGCCCCTGGCCCCTGAGTTCAGCGCCCTGTCCACGCTGCCGGACTTGTTTGCCTACCGTTGCAACAACACCCCCGAGCGCGAAGCCTACCGCTGGTTCGATACCGCGACGAATGCCTGGCAATCCTTCAGCTGGGCCGATATGCAAGCCGAGGTGGCCCTGTGGAGCCAGGCGCTGCACGGCCTGCAGCTGGCGCGTGGCGCACGCATCGCCACCTTGCTGACCCACAGCGTCCATGCCATCTGCATCGACCAGGCCGGTATGGCCCAGGCCTGCGCCACCGTGCCGCTGCATGCCAATGACAACCCCGGCAATATCGCCTTTATCCTGGCCGATGCCGGCGCCTCGCTGCTGCTCATCAACCGCCTGGAGACCTGGGAGCAGATCGTGGCCACCGGCACGCCGCTGCCGGCGCTGCGCTGCGTGGTGATCGACGACCCCGAGCAAGCAGCCATCCCCGTCCAGGCCGGCAGCGATGGCCTGGCGCGCGTGGTGCGCTTGCAGGACTGGCTGGCCGAGGCCGATGGCAGCAGCCCTCGCGCGCAGGCCCAACAGGCACCCCAGGCTGAGGACATGGCTGCCATCGTCTACACCAGCGGCACCACCGGTAAGCCCAAAGGGGTGATGCTCAGCCACCGCAATGTGCTGAGCGACGTCAAAGCCGTGCTGGGCCGTGTGGTGCCCACGCAGGACGATGTCTTTCTGTCCTTTCTGCCGGTGTCGCACACCTTCGAGCGCAGCTGCGGCTACTACCTGCCGATGGCAGTCGCCAGCACGGTGGTCTATGCCCGCTCGGTTGCGCTGCTGGCCGAGGACATGCTCAGCATCCGCCCGACCATCCTTGTGTCGGTGCCCCGCATCTACGAACGCATCTACGCGAAGATCCAGGAAAAGCTGGCCAAGTCGGCCTTCAAGCGCGCGCTGTTTGCGGCCGCCGTGTCCAAAGGCTGGGCCCGCCACTGCGCGGCCCATGGTCTGGTGAACACCGATCCCCCGCAAGGCGGTTGGGCGCGCTGGCTGCCCTGGCCGCTGCTGCAGAAAAAAGTGGCCCAACCCATCCTCGATTTGTTTGGCGGCCGGCTGCGCATCGCGGTGACGGGAGGCGCGGCCATTCCCTCGGTGGTATCGCACAGCTTTTTGGGCCTGGGGCTGAATGTGCTGCAAGGCTTTGGCATGACCGAAACCTCGCCGGTGCTGACCGCCAACTCGTTGCAGCACAACGACCCCTCCACCGTGGGCAAGCCGCTCGACGGTATGGAAGTGCGCATTGGCGAGAACAAGGAGCTGCAGGCACGCGGCCCCAACATCATGATGGGCTACTGGGGCCGTCCGGAAGACACACGCCAGGCCTTCACCGGCGATGGCTGGCTGCGCACCGGTGACCAGGCTGAGCTGGTCGGTGGCGAGGTGCGCATTGTGGGCCGTATCAAGGAGATCATCGTCACCGCTACCGGCGAGAAGGTGCCGCCCTCGGACATCGAGCAGGCGCTTTGCGCCGACCCGCTGTTCGAACAGAGCTTTGTCGTCGGTGAGCACCAGCCCTTTATCGCCTGTGTGGCCGTGGTCAACCGCGAAGAATGGAAGCAAATGGCCGGAAGCCTCGGCCTGGACCCGGACAACAGCGTCAGCCTGCAGGCCAGCGCCGTGCGCAAGATCGCGCTCGAGCGCATTGCTGCGCAATGCCAGGGCCTGGCCAAATATGCGGTGCCGCGTGCGGTCTACCTGGTCACCGAGCCCTGGACCATCGACAACGGCCTGATGACCCCGACCCTGAAGCTGCGCCGCCCCCAGCTGATGCAGAAGTTCGCCATCGAGATCGCAAACCTCTACGCGAAGTAAATCGCAGCGCCGAAATGCAAAACCGCCGATGCCCTCTGCAGGCATTGGCGGTTTTTGTATCTCTGCTGCAGAGGGGTCGGGGTTGCAGAGCTGCTGGTACGGTCCGGCGCTTACTTCTTGGGGAAGTAGTAGTTCAGCAATGCGCCGGCACCATCGACACCTGCCTTGGACGACCATTCACGGGCGAACTTCTCGCCCATCAGATCCAGCGCGCGGCGCAGTTCGTAGGAAGGCTGGCTGATCTTGGTGCCATGCTCGACCAGCACCTTCTGCGCCGCATCGTCGGCATCCTTGGCCAACTGCCAGCCGCGCGCTTCGGCCTGTTTGGCGGCAGTGTCCAGCGCCGTCTTGGCGCTGTCGGACAAGCCCGTCCAGCTCTTCTCGCTCATCAGGATCAGGTTCTTCGGAATCCAGGCGCGCATGTCGATGAAAATGCCCATCGCGTTCCAGGACTGGCTGTCCACGCCGGTGGTACTGGATGTCAGCATCACATCGACCTTGCCTGCCTGGATGGCCTTGGCCAGATCGTTGGCAGGGGTGTCCACCGGGGTTGCGCCCGCCACCTCCGCGATGTACTTGGAGGCAACATTGTTGACGCGGAATTTCTGGCCCTTGACGTCTTCGAGCTTGTTCACCGGCGCGCGCGAGAACAGGCCCTGGCCCGGCCATGGCGCGGTGTAGAGCAGGCGAATGCCTTGCTTTTTCAGCAGCGCCTCGATCGGTTCACGCGTGGCTGCCCACAGGCGCTTGGCATCGTCAAAGCTGCGCACGATAAACGGCAGCGAATCGATCGCGAAAGCCGGGTACTGGTCGCTGAAGTTCGACATGAAGATCTCACCGATCGCCAGATCACCCTTGCTGAGCGCAGGCATCACCTGGTTCATCGGCATCAGCTTGGCGTTGGTGACCACCTCGATCTGCAGCCCGCCCTGGCTCAGGCCATTGGCTTCACGGGCGAACTGTGTCAGGTTGCGGGTGTGGAACAACGCGTCGGTGTAGGCGCCAGCGCATTTGAGCGGCGTGGCAGCCGCTCTGGCCATATGGGGAAGCGACCCAACCAGCCCGGAGCCTGCCGCCAGGCCCATGCGGGCGAGCACTTTGCGCCGGGACGGACTGGCAAGCGTTTCGTTGGTGTTGTGATCTGCCATATGACGATTCCTTGGTATCTGAGCCAGGCATCCCCCATTCCCGGTGGATGCTGCAGGCCGCATGTGTACTGAAAAGCCCCACAAAGAGCAAACGCTGCCCGCAGCCCCATGGCGAGCCATGCGACGCATTCAGCAACCGTGCCATTCGATTTATTTGGTCACTAACGTCACAAATTTTGTGAGGAGGCGACGCAATCTATCTTGGCCTGCGCAACAAAGCAATCACTATTGATCACCGGTGAGACATTGCTTGATGCAAGTCAGTTGTTGCCGCGCCAGAAGTTGGCGATGACTAGCATTTAGTCACAGCACACACTTTCTGAAACTACAAAAATAATAGCTGCTTTCCTCCCCTCCGAGGGACGAAAGCAGCCATTTTTTAGCGGATAGATGTATGCGCCCCACAGCGGGACTTCAACGGCAGCGGCCGCTCTGTGCATCGCCACCCCGGCAGGTTGGCAGCTGCTCGCCTGCCGCGCCGCGAGGCATGCGGCTCAGGCTTCAGGCTGCCAGCGCGGCATTCAGATCCTGGGCGCGGTAGTACTGGCCAAAGCGGTTGGCGATGAAGTCGGACAGCGCGATCGATTCTTGCGCAATGAAGCCCTTCTGTGGCAGCACCCCGCTCGCGACCAGATCGAGCGCGCAGCAGATACCGGCAGCGGTAGTCAGCTGGATGGCAGTGAGTGCATGGCCGGCCACCGTGGTGCCCACAATACGGGCCGAGTAGGACTCCTGCATCAGCCGCTCACCCTTGTAGCCCGTGGCGCTGGCAAAGATCACGATCACATCCTGGCGCGTGGCAGCAATCGCGTTGTCAAAAATCTCGTTGAGCAGTTCGCGCTTGTCGCGCAGCTTGAGCTCGTTGAGCAGGATCTTCAGGATCGCGCAGTGGCCGGGGTAGCGGATGGACTTGTAGTCCACATTGCGCGCCTTGCCGGCCCAGGTTTCCGTCAAGGTGCCCAGGCCGCCGCTGGTGTTGAAGGCTTCGTACTCGATGCCATCCAGCGCAAAGGTCTCCAGCCCTTCGAGGGCATGCACCGTCAAAGGCTGGCCATCGACCAGCGCCTCGCAGGGGTTGATGTACTCGTTGATCAGGCCCTCGGTGCTCCAGGTCAGGTTGTAGCGCAGGCTGCCTTGCGGATAACGGGGCAGCGCACCGACGCGCATCTTCAGGTCATGCAAGGTGTCGAAATGCTTGGCCACGTCGTTGCCCACAATGCCGATAAAGCCAGGAGCCAGGCCGCACTGGGGCATCAGCACGCTGCCGGCCTTGGCGGCAATCTTGCGGATCGCATGGGTGGACTGCACATCTTCGGTCAGGTCAAAGTAATGCACGCCATGTGCAGCGGCAACGCCGGCGACCTCGATCGCCATGTGGAAGGGCAGCGCATTGAGCACCGCGAACTGGCCTTGCACGGCCGGCAGCAGGTCACCGCCCTTGCCGATCTGCACAGTCTCCAGACCCAACGCGGCAGCGGCCTTGAGCTGTGCCTTGGACTGGTCGGCAATGCGCAGCTGGTAGCCGCCCGCCGCCTGCAGCAGCACGGCCATCGCAAAGCCGATTTTGCCGGCGCCCAGGATGGTCACTTTCTTGTCGGCGGCGGCCTTGGTGGAATTGGCTTGGACGGACTTTTTGCTGGTTTTGTCGTTCATGGTTGGCTCTCTGATCAGGGTGAATGATGGAGAAATGTTACAACCAGGAATTGTCAAAATGAACATATTAAAGCGTCATATTATTTGTTTTTGCTAGCCATTTCGGCAATATTTCACGACACATCAACCAAAATAATGGTTAACCCGTAGGTTAATGTGTCGCAAATCAGGGGTTTCGTTGCCCCAGGCACAATGGGCGGCTCGCACTCACTCCATCCTCTTTTTCCGCTATCCGTATCCAAACCATGGCCGATTCCGCATCCAACAAAGTTCTTCGTTTTCTGCTGGCACGCGACATCCTCAAGGGCAAGTCGCGCGAAGATCTGTTGGCCAAGCTGGAGGCTGCCGGTTTCAATGGCGAACATGCCGAGCTGTTCATCGCCCAGGCAGAAAAGCGTGTGCTGTCACGTAACCGGCGTTGCGCCGTCATTTCGGCGGTGGTCGTGGCCGTGTTGCTGGGCCGCGTGGTCTGGGGGCCTTATGCCAACAACCCCGACATGCAGCTGCTGCTGGGCGTGATGGCCGCCATCTTTGCGGCGGCCGGTTTTTACTTTTGGTTTGTCGCGCGCTGGCAGGCGCCGCTGCCCAAGGCCAGCACCTCCTGAGCACCGGCTCTGCGTCCATGCAGTGACAGCATCGGCGCACCTGAGCGTCGTGGGTGGACGACCCGGCGCCGACGGCAAGACCCCGCCCGCCCGGGGGCCCGTGGGTCTGGACGTGCAGCGGATCAAGGCCGACCCAGCCGATGCGGGCGCCAAGCCCGGCGGCAACGAAGCCGCTGCGACCACCAAGCCGGCCGCACTGGACGGCGCGCGCTACGTGATCAACGCCAAGGCAAACCAGCGAACCGCAGCAAAATCCGGTGTTCTCAGCCTTCCACCATGCCACGCATCCAGGCGGGCAGATCCACCGCCTTCTGGCGCGCAAAATCCACCCACAGCACGGTGGCGCCGCCGCTGGCGTAGACCTCGCCGGGCGCGTCCTGCTTTTCGATCTGGTACCAGGTCTCGAACGCGGTGCGCGCCGCGTCGCTGACATACATCTTCACCACCAGCCGGGCCGGGTACTCGATCTGCCGCAGGTAGTTGCAAAAGCAGTTCACCACCACCGGGCCCTGCCCCGCGCCATGGGGGGTGTCGCGTGTCGAGCGCAGCCACTCCACCCGCGCGCTTTCCATGTAGCGAAAATACACCGTGTTATTGACATGGCCCAGACTGTCCATATCCCCCCAGCGAACATCCATCAGCGAGTCATGAACCCAGCGTTTGTGGTCAGGCAGCAAGATTTTCATAGACTGGCATATTACGGCCAAGCAGCGGGCGCCAGCGGCCAGGCCTTGTCGCCGACTTTCACTGGCACAAAGCCCCTGTCTCAGAAATCAGAGCGAAGATCGCCGCAAATCTAGGGCTAACCCTAGGATCAAGGCGGTTACCGCACTGCAACATCGCCCTAAAATCCATGGCACTGCATGCAACCCAGACACAGATCTGCCACATGCCTGCCCATCGCTTGAAAAGAATTTGTACGGAGCCCCGATGACCAACGAAGAAATACTGGCCCAATATGGCCCCCGCGAGTCAATGGAATACGACGTTGTCATCGTTGGCGGCGGCCCAGGCGGGCTGGCCACGGCCATCCGTTTGAAGCAGCTGGCAGCGGAAAAAGGCAGCGATGTCTCCGTCGTCGTGCTGGAAAAAGGCTCCGAGCCGGGCGCGCACACCTTGTCGGGCGCCATCATGGATCCCCGCGCGCTGACCGAGCTGATCCCCGACTGGAAAGCCAAGGGCGCACCTTTGACCCAGCCGGTGACCGAGGACGCGATGGTCTTCCTGAGCGAAAAATCCGGTCTGCGCACCCCCAACTGGCTGCTGCCGCCCTGCTTCCACAACGAAGGCAACTACATCGTGCAACTGGGCTTTGTCGTCAAATGGCTGGCCGAGCAGGCCGAGGCCCTGGGCGTCGAGATTTTCCCCGGCTTTGCCGCCGCGGAAGTGGTCTACCACGAAGACGGCTCGGTCAAGGGCGTGGCCACCGGCAACATGGGCGTTGGCAAGAACGGCGAACCCACCGGCGAGTTCCAGCTCGGCATGGAACTGCACGGCAAGTACACGATCTTTGCCGAAGGCTCGCGTGGCAACCTGGGCAAGCAGCTGATCGCCAAGTTCAAGCTCGACGAAGGCAAGGATCCGCAGACCTACGGCCTGGGTGTGAAGGAGCTGTGGGAGATCGATCCCCAGCGCCACCAGCCCGGCTTTGTGATGCATACCGCCGGCTGGCCGATGAACAACGACACCTACGGTGGCGCCTTTCTCTACCACCTGGACGACAACAAGGTCACCCTGGGCTTCATCACCGGTCTGGATTATTCCAACCCCTACCTGTCTCCGTTCGAGGAGATGCAGCGCTGGAAGACCCACCCCAACATCCGCTACTACCTGGAAGGCGACGAGTCCAAAGGCATCAAGCCGGCCAAGCGCATCGGTTATGGCGCCCGCGCGATCACTGCCGGTGGCCTGATGAGCCTGCCCAAGACCGTGTTCCCCGGTGGCGCGCTGGTGGGCTGCGATGCCGGTTTCCTGAACGTCAGCCGCATCAAGGGCAGCCACGCGGCCATCAAGACCGGCATGCTGGCCGCAGAAGCCGCCTTTGAAGCGATTGCCGCTGGCCGCCAGGGTGATGAGCTCAGCGCCTACCCCGCCGCGTTTGAGAAGAGTTGGCTCTACGAAGAGCTCAACAAGAGCCGCAACTTCAAGAGCTGGTTCAAGAAGGGCCTGGTGACCGCCTCGATCATGAACGGCCTGGAGCAGTTCGTGCTGCGCGGCAACATGCCCTGGACCCTGCACCGCGACAAGCCGGACCACGCCTACCTCAAGCCCGCGTCGGAATGCAAACCCATCCAGTACCCCAAGCCCGATGGCAAGCTGACGTTTGACCGGCTCTCCAGCGTCTTCATCAGCGGTACCAACCATGCCGAAGACCAGCCTGCCCACCTGACCTTGAAAGATGCCAGCGTCCCGGTGCAGATCAACCTGGCCAAGTACGCCGGCCCTGAGCAGCGCTACTGTCCAGCGGGAGTCTACGAGTTCGTGGCGGACGAAAGCCAGAGCGGGGATGCCCAGCGCCTGCAGATCAATGCGCAAAACTGCGTGCACTGCAAAACCTGTGACATCAAGGATCCGACCCAGAACATTGTCTGGGTGACGCCGGAAGGCGGTGGCGGACCGAACTACACCGGCATGTAAGCAAGCGGCGCCGGTTCGGGAATCGATGCCAGGGCAAACACCGGTTGCCCGGCCATGGATTGCCGAATTTGGCCGACAAGCGCACGCCTGCAGGCGTGCAGACAATGGCCCATGTTTGTCTGGTTTTGCCTCCCACGCCATTCCGCCCGAGCCCTGGCTGGCAACGCCTGTGCTCCGGTCCGGAGTGCCCGTGCCCACCTGTACCGCCAGTGGCTGTGTGTGCTACTGGGCATGCTGCTGGGTGCAAGCGCGGCTTTGGCAACCCCTGCCACGCTGCCCAAACGCGGCAAGCGCGCAGCCGCGCCCGTGGCTGCCAAGCCAGCAGATGCAGTTCCTGCTGCGGCCCCTGCGCCGTTGAGCTCAGCCACCTCTCTCGATCTCGAGCGCTTCATGGGCCTGTGGTACAAGGTCGCCAAGGTCGATGAGCCGCAGGATGCGCTACGCACCCGTGAGCGCTATGAGTTCCTGCAACGCTACGACGGCGGCGTGCGCGTGATTGCCACGTCCTACGACCCGCTCTCCAACCGCTGGGACCGACGGCAGGACTACATGGCCCCGGTGGACGCGAAAGGCGCGGCATTGGCGAGCCATTACCAGCTCACAATGCCCGTGCATTTCAGCATCAGCCGCTTCGGGCCTTTCGGGGTCAGTTACTACGTCGTGGCACTCGACCCCTACTACCAATGGGCCGTAGTGGCCGGGCCCGGGCCGAAATCGCTTTTCATCCTGAGCCGCCGCAGCGATCTGGAGCCGGAGTTGCGCGCATCGCTGGAGCAGTTGGCCAGCAGCACCAACCGCCTGAAGGCACCGCTGCACTGGGCCGCACCGGACCAGGATCCGCCACCTCGGTAGATACCCGAGGTAGGCGCGATCAGCCTTCCCATGCAGGGCATCGAGGCCCGGGCAGCGCGCACAGTTTTATTGTCACAGCGCTGCAAAATTCTCGGCTGCGCACAGCTTTTTTGACCAAAAAGACTATTCAAAGAAATATTATTGTGAGACCGCGCCCACTTGCGCAACCCAACACAGGTTTCGCGATGGCAGGGCAACTAGGGCAATCCCATAGATCACAAATGTGTCATCCCGTGGGTAGTGGGGTGTAGACTGCTGCTACCTGTTTGCCACCTGTTGTTACAGGGCATACAACGCAGCAGTTCTGCTGACGCTATTCAACAAACCTGGCGGAGATATACGCATGAAGAAATTGGCTTGGGCCCCTCTGGGCGCTGTGGCACTGGCAATCGCGGCGATTGCGCCCGCGCAGGCTGCAGACCAGAAGTCTGTGGCAGTGACGGCCATCGTGGAACACCCTGCGCTGGATGCAGTGCGCGACGGCGTCAAGGCGGCACTGAAGGCCGAAGGCTTTGAAGACGGCAAGAACCTGAAGTGGCAGTACCAGAGTGCCCAGGGCAACCCTGGCACCGCCGCGCAGATCGCCCGCAAGTTTGTCGGTGACAAGCCCGATGCCATCGTCGCCATTGCTACGCCATCGGCGCAGGCCGTGGTGGCTGCCACCAAGACCGTGCCGGTGGTCTTCTCTGCCGTGACCGATCCGGTGGCCGCCAAGCTGGTACCCAGCTGGGAGCCATCGAAGAACAACGTGACCGGCGTGTCCGACCTGCTGGCGCTCGACAAGCAGATGGAACTGCTGAAGAAAGTCGTGCCCAACGCCAAGCGCGTGGGTATGGTCTACAACCCCGGCGAGGCCAACTCCGCCGTGGTCGTCAAGGAACTCAAGGAACTGCTGCCCAAGCTGGGCATGACCCTGGTCGAAGCCGCTGCCCCGCGCTCGGTGGACGTCTCCAGCGCAGCGCGCTCGCTGGTGGGCAAGGCCGATGTGATCTACACCAACACCGACAACAACGTCGTGTCGTCCTATGAAGCGCTCGTCAAGGTCGGCCAGGACTCCAAGCTGCCGCTGGTCGCATCGGACACCGACTCGGTGGCCCGTGGTGCCGTGGCTGCGCTGGGCATCAACTACCGCGACCTGGGCGAGCAGACCGGCCGCATGGTGGCACGCATCCTCAAGGGTGAAAAGCCGGGCGACATCAAGACCGAAGTCTCGACCAAGATGGAGCTGTACGTGAATCCCGGTGCCGCTGAGAAGCAAGGCATCAAGCTGTCCGACGAGCTGGTCAAGTCGGCTGCCAAAGTCATTCAGTGATGGATGCCGCCTCGCCTGCTGCTGTGCAACCCGCGCAGCGCAGGGGGTGACAAGACGCAGCCCCGCCAGAAGCGGGGCTTGTTTGTTATCCGGACTACCTCTGACAAGAAAACTCCATGACCTTATTTTCCTTTTTGGGAGCCATCGAGATCGGCCTGATCTTTGCGCTGGTGGCGCTCGGTGTGTTCATCTCCTTTCGCTTGCTGCGCTTTCCTGACCTCACGGTCGACGGCAGCTTTCCGTTGGGCGCTGCCGTCTGCGCGGTGCTGATCACCCATGGCTACAGCCCCTTTGTCGCCACCATTGGCGCCACGCTCGCAGGTGCCGTTGCTGGCCTGATCACCGGCTGGCTCAATGTCAAGCTCAAGATCATGGACCTGCTTGCCTCGATCCTGATGATGATCGCGCTGTACTCGATCAATCTGCGCATCATGGGTGGCCCCAACATTCCGCTGATCAACGACCCCACGCTTTTCAACCAGTTGCAGCCCGCAGGCATGGAAGACTATGTGTTCCGTCCGTTGCTGATGTGCGCCATCGTGGTGCTCGCCAAGCTGGCGATGGACTGGTTCTTCCTGACCGAGCGTGGCCTGGCCATCCGTGCCACCGGCACCAACGCCCGCATGGCGCGCGCTCAGGGCGTCAACACCGGCGGCATGATCCTGCTGGGCATGGCCGTATCGAACGCGCTGGTGGGTCTGGCCGGTGCGCTGTTTGCACAAACCCAGGGCGGCGCCGACAGCTCGATGGGCATAGGCACCATCGTGATCGGCCTGGCTGCGGTGATTGTTGGTGAGTCCATCCTGCCGTCGCGCAGGCTGATTCTGGCGACCTTGGCCGTGGTCATCGGCGCCATCGTCTACCGCTTCTTCATTGCGCTGGCGCTGAATGTGGATTTCATCGGCCTCAAAGCCCAGGACCTGAACCTGGTCACCGCGTTGCTGGTCACGATCGCGCTGGTCATCCCCCAGCTCAAACGTCGTTTTGCGAAAAAGCACTGACAAGGAGAGAGACATGCTGAGCGCAAAAGACCTCAAGATCACCTTCAATCCCGGCACCCCGATCGAAACCCGCGCGCTGCGCGGCATGGCGCTGGATATTCCCGCAGGCCAGTTCGTCACCGTGATCGGCTCCAACGGCGCGGGCAAATCAACCTTTTTGAACGCGATCTCCGGCGACCTGATGGTCGACTCGGGCAGCATCGTTATCGATGGGGAAGACATGACCCGCAAGCCTGTGTGGGACCGTGCGCACAAGGTGGCCCGCGTGTTCCAGGACCCGATGGCTGGCACCTGCGAAGACCTGTCCATCGAGGAGAACATGGCCCTGGCGCATGAGCGCGGCAATTTTCGCGGCCTGTCCAAGGCCGTCAAAAACGCCAACCGCGCGCTGTACCGCGAGAAACTCGCCACCCTGGGCCTGGGCCTGGAAAACCGCCTCAGCGACCGTATCGGCCTGCTGTCGGGCGGGCAGCGCCAGGCCGTCAGCCTGCTGATGGCAGCGCTGCAGCCTTCGCGCATCCTGCTGCTCGATGAGCATACCGCCGCGCTCGATCCCCGCACCGCCGATTTCGTGCTCAAGCTCACCGCCCGCATCGTTGACGAAGGCAAGCTCACGACGATGATGGTCACCCACAGCATGCGCCAGGCGCTGGATGTAGGCGACCGTACGGTGATGCTGCACCAGGGCCAGGTGGTGCTCGACGTCAGCGGTGAGGAGCGCGCCCGGATGGACGTGCCCGATCTGCTGCAGATGTTCGAGAAGGTGCGTGGTGAAAAGCTTGCCGATGATGCGTTGCTGCTGAGCTGAGCCGCACCGGTCTCAACCCCAAAGACAGCGGAGCCACCGAGGTGGCATCCGCTGTTTTTTTAGGCCTGCTGCCATCAGCCGCGCAAAAAGCGCCGCAGCGACCAGGCCGCCAGTGCGGGGAACAGCGCAAACACCGCAAACAGCCAGAGCGCCGAGCGGCCCAGCGTTGCCGGGTCGGACAGCGCGGTCAGCCCCAGTGCATTGGCTACCAGGCCGACCAGCGCGGCACCGACGGCCATGCCGTAGAGCTGCACAGTCGTGATGCCCGAGGCAGCACTGTCGGCCTCCTGCGCACTGGCGCTGTGCATGATCGCGTTGAGCACATGGGGCCAGGCCATGCCCACGCCCAGGCCCAGCAGCGCCAGCGCCAGGCCACAGACCACCAGGGCTGCCCTCCCCTGCCAGGGCATCGCCAGCGCCAACGCCAGCAAGCCCAAGGTGCACAGCACGGGGCCGATCAGCATCAGCGCCCGGCCCGCCCGGCCGCTTTTGCCAGAGAACAGTACCGAGGCCACCGACCAGCCACCCGCGAGCAAGGCCGTCACATAGCCCGCCGTCAAAGGCTGCAGGCCATGCAGGTGTTGCAGCAGATAGGGCACAAACACCTCCGTCATCGTCCCCATCAGCAGCAAGGCCACAGCGGCATACAGCATCCCCAGTGGTTGGCCCAAGGCCGTGCCGCCCTGGGGCAGCAAGCGGCGGCTGGCGCGGCGTTCATGGCGAACCGCCGCCGCACCGGCCAGCAAGCCTGCCGCGCCCAGCCCCCATTGCCAAAGCGGCTCCGTCACCACGCTGGCGGCTGCCACCAACAGCACCGACAGCGCCAGCATCGCGATCTGTGGGCCGGCAATGCCGCTGTCCTGCGCCGGCGTGCTGCGCAGCAGGCGCTGCGGCGCCAGCTGGCGGTGCACCAGCAGCATTTGCAGCAGCAGCAAGGGCAGCAGCGCCCCAAAGGCCAGCCGCCAATGGCCGGCCTGGGCAAACAGGCCGCCTACCGCCGGGCCGCTCAGGGTGGCCACGCCCCACATCGCCGAGATCAGCCCAATCGCACGCGGCCACAGCGCGGGCGGAAACACCAGCCGGATCAAGGTGTAGCTCAGCGCACCCACTGCCCCGCCCCCCAGGCCCTGAACTGCCCGGCCCAGCAGCAGCATCGGCATGGACGGCGCCATCGCGCACAGCAGGCTGCCCAGGCTGAAAACCAGCAGGCCTGCGAGCATGGCACCCCGCGCGCCCCAACCGGCCAGCATGCGCACCGCCAGTGCAGCACCGATGATGGAGGCCACGACGAACAAGGTGGTGCTCCAGGCATACCAGGCCAGGCCACCGATCTCCTGCACCACCGAAGGCAGGATCGTGGTGACGATGTGCACATTGATCGCATGCATGGCGACTGCGCCCGTCAGTGCCAGCGCCTTGAGGCCATGGGGACGGCCCAGCAGCTGGGCCCAGCCTGCAGGGGGTTCTGCCATCGGCACTGCGGCCGTAGTCGTGGGTGATGAAGAGGACGATGCCATGCCATTCCTTGTTGTGAAATAATGCAAGCATTGTCTTTGATAATTCCCCCACCCAAGGAATAAAACAAGCTATTGCTTGTATAAATAAATGCCATCGCCCTCCCTCGATCACTCGGCCACCACGCGCATGCTAGAGGCACTCAAGCGCCAGGCACCCGCCAGCACCGCCGATCTGGCGCGCGCGCTGCAGATGACGGCCGAGGCCGCCCGCCAGCAGATCAACAAGCTGGCCGACCAGGGCCTCGTGCAGGCCGATCTGCAAAAGCCGGCGGGCGCGGGCCGGCCGCGCCAGTTGTGGACCTTGACTGCCGCCGGGCAGCGTTATTTTCCTGATGCCCATGCCCAGCTCACGGTGCAGCTGATTGGCGCGATCGAAAAGCTGTTTGGCCAGCAAGGCATGGACGGCCTGATCAGCGAGCGCGAAGCGCAATCTCGCAGCCGCTACCGCCAGGCCTGCACCGCCCCCGGCCTGCCTGAGCGCCTGGCCCAGTTGGCCCAGGTCCGCACCCAGGAGGGCTATATGGCCCATGTCGAGCCCCACCCGCAAGGCTGGCTGCTGGTGGAGCACCACTGCCCCATCTGCGCAGCTGCGCAAAGCTGCCGGGGCTTTTGCCGTTCCGAGCAAGCACTGTTCCAGGAGGTGGTCCGGGATCTGGCCACGTTGGAGCGCAGCGAGTACCTGCTTGACGGCGGCCAGCGCTGCGTCTACCTGGTACAGCCGCTATAGCAGCTCAGGGCCCGCTCAGACGGAGACGCCACGGCCTTCGCCCACCGGCGGGGTATCCGTACGCGACAGGGCCTGCGGCCTGGCCATGCGCAGGCAGACCAGCCAGGCCAGCAAGGCCAGGCCCGCCGCGCCCCATTGCGCATGCTGCAGACCCTGGGCATTGGCCTGGCGCAGGGTCTCGGCGCTGGCTCCCTCCAGGCCGGCCAGCGGCGCGGCCGCCAGCATCACCAGCAAGGCCAGGCCCAGCGCGGCACCCACCTGCTGCGCGGTCGCCGCCACCCCCGATGCCACGCCCTGGCGCGCCGGCGCAATGCCCTGTCCCACGAGGACCCACATGCCAGTCCAGCTCGCGCCCTGGCCCAGGCTCATCACCACAAAGCCGGGTACCAGCCAGGCATAGTTGCCGGCCAGCGGCAGCACGGCTGCAATCCAGACCATGCCCAGCACACCGGCCGCCCAGCCCCGCAGAAGCACGCTGCGTGTACCTTGCTGTGCCAGGCCGCGTTCGGCCAGCCGGATGCCCCAGGTGCAGACGGCCGTCGGCAGCACAAAGGCCATGCCGGCCTGCAGCGGGCTCCAACCCAGCACCTGCTGAAAATACAGGCCCAGAAAGTAGTACTGCACGCCGTAGCTGCTCATAAACAGCATGGCCAGCAGCATGCTGGTCTGCAAGCTGCCCACCCGCAGCATGGCCAGCGGCATCAAGGGCGCTGCCACCCGCGCCTCGGTGCGCCAGAACAGGCCCAGCGCCGCCAGCGCCAGCAGCAACAGGCTGGCGGTGCGCAGATCGCCCCACCCCCATTGCGGGCCCTGCACCAGCACGGCCACCAGGGCGCTGGCGCCCACGGTCACGCTGATACAGCCGAGCAAGTCAAAACGGCGCTGCGCTACAGGCACGGCAGGCATCGCCGGCAGGTAGCGGCCTGCGGCCAGCGCGCAGGGCCAGGCAATCGGCACCAGCACCCAGAGCACCCAGTTCCAGCCCAGGGTCTGGGTCAGCAGGCCACCCAGCAAGGCGCCAGCCGCCAGCCCGCCGGCACTGGCCATGCTCCAGACGGCCAGCGCGCGGTTGCGCTCGGCGCCGGCGGCGTACAAGGTATTGATCATCGACAAGGTGGCCGGGAACAGCAGCGCCGCTGCAACGCCCTGCCCGGCGCGCGCCGCCACCAACTGCCAGGGCAGATGCGCAAAGCCGCCAGCCAAGGAGGCCAGGCCAAACAGCGCCATCGCCGCCACATACATGCGGCGCTGGCCCAGCAGATCAGCGCAGCGCCCGCCCAACAGCAGGCAGCCGCCAAAGGCCACGCTGTAGCCGCTGATGACCCATTGCAGGTGGCGGGCATCGAGCTGCAGCTGCTGGCCCATGGCATCCAGCGCGACAAAGACAATCGTGGCATCAAGCGCAATCAGCAGTTGCGCCAACGACAGCAGCGCCAGCGCGGCGCGCGGATGGCGCAGCACCCCAGCGGGGTGCACAGGTTTCTCAAGGGTCACTTCATCACTCCAAAACATACGAACCTGCAAGTGCTGGGGCAGCGCCTGCAGGCGGGTGATGACCGGTCATGGCGACATGGTATTCAAACCAATAACGAAGATAAACAGAAAAAATATCTTTTACTTATGCAAAAATGAATCAATAGTGGGGCAGGAGCAGCCGATGGATTTGAACGCGGTCAACATGCTGATCAAGGTGGCCGAACACAAGAGCTTTACCCAGGCCGCCCACAGCCTGGGCACGACGCAGTCGCGCATCTCCCGCGCCATTGCGCAGTTGGAAGCTGATCTGGGCACCCGCCTGCTCCACCGCAATACCCGCAATGTGTCGCTGACCCCCGATGGCTGCCTGCTGGTGGACCGCAGTGCCGACTTGATTGCCGGGCTGGACGATGCCAGGCAGCAGCTGCTGGACCGGCGCTGCGAGCCTACCGGCGTGCTGCGCATGACGGCGCCATCAGTGCTGGGCCGGGTGGTGCTGACGCCCTTGCTGGGCCAGCTGCTGCAGCAGCACCCGGGCCTGCAGATCGAGGCCAGCTTCACCGATCGGCTGGTGGACATGGTGGACGAGGGTTTTGACGCTGCAGTGCGCATCGGCCCCTTGCTCGACAGCCGGATGATCGGCCGGCCGCTGCCGCCGCTGCACTGGGTGACGGTCGCCTCGCCCGCCTATACGGCCCGCCACGGCCGGCCGCAAAACCTGCAAGAGCTGGCCACGCACCGCTGCCTGTCGGTCTACAACCACTACCGGGGATTTGCCGTGCCCTGGCAGTTTCGCCACCCCGACGGCAGCACCATCGACTGGCCGGCGCCCCACGCCATCCGGTTCGACAGTGGTGACCCGTTGATCGAAGGCGCGATCGCCGGCCTGGGCGTGGCCCAGGTGATGGGGTTTGCGGTGCGGGATGCGCTGGCCGACGGCCGGCTGGAGCGGCTGCTGCCCGCGCTGGAAGGCCGCAGCCGTGCGCTCTCCCTGGTCTACCCGCGCACGCGCCATGCCTCACCCAAGGTGCAGGCGCTGTGCCAGCTGCTCTTGGCGCGCAGCGCCTGGTGATCGCACCAGCCCAGGAAGGCTCTGGCGCGCCATGCTGGCTGGCGGCGATTGTTCAAATCCATGCAACGCTGCGTTCAAACCCGGGGCACCCCAAACAGGCGCAGACGCCCTACAGTAGATCCAGGCGCTAAGAACGGATCGCATACCGGTTCTGGAGACGCTCCCACCGCTGTAGCGGTCCCTCTTCATAGACAAAGGAAATATTCACCATGGCTAAAGTTCTGGTTCTCTACCATTCCATGTACGGTCACATCGAGACCATGGCCGGCAAGATCGCCGAAGGCGCACGCAGTGTCGCCGGCACTGAGGTGGTCATCAAGCGCGTACCCGAGACCATGCCGCAAGAGGCCTTCCAGGCCGCTGGCGTCAAGGTGGACCAGGCAGCCGCCGTCGCCACGCCTGCCGAGCTGGCAGAGTACGACGCCATCATCTTTGGCACCCCCACCCGTTTTGGCAATATGAGCGGCCAGATGCGCAGCTTCCTCGACCAGACCGGCGGCCTCTGGGCCAAGGGCGCACTGTCGGGCAAGGTGGGCAGCGTGTTCACGTCGACCGGCACCTTGGGCGGCCAGGAAACCACCGTGACCTCGTTCTGGAACACCCTGGCCCACCACGGCATGGTGATCGTTCCCGCTGGCTTTGGTCTGCCTTCGCAGTTCGACCTGTCGCAGGCCAAGGGCGGCTCGCCTTACGGCGCTGCCACCCTGGCCGGCGCCGATGGCTCGCGCCAGCCTTCCGCCCCCGAACTGGAACTGGCCTTTGCCCAGGGCGCCAAGGTTGCGGCCCTGGCCGCCAAGCTGAGCGCCTGAGTCTGCGCCTCTAGCCGGCCTGGCCGGCTGCAGCAGCCTTAAGACGCAAAAAAGCCAGTCAGAATGTCTGACTGGCTTTTTGGTTTTGGCGCCTTGTCCGGTACCTGCCACCGTCGCGGTGACAGGGCAGTGCCGCTTACTTGGCGGCCAGGCGCTGCCAGGTGTCGATGACGCTGTCAGGGTTCAGCGAGATCGAGGCAATGCCCTTGTCCGCCAGCCACTGCGCAAAGTCCGGATGGTCCGAAGGGCCCTGGCCGCAGATACCGACGTACTTGTTCTGTGCCAGGCAGGCCGTGATGGCGCGCTCGAGCATCTTCTTGACGGCAGGGTCGCGCTCGTCAAAGTCGGCAGCCAGCAGCTCCAGACCGGAGTCACGGTCCAGGCCCAGGGTCAGCTGGGTCAGGTCGTTCGAGCCGATCGAGAAGCCATCGAAGTACTCCAGGAACTCATCGGCCAGGATGGCGTTCGACGGCACTTCGCACATCATGATGACTTCCAGGCCGTTCTCGCCGCGCTTCAAGCCATTGGCCGCCAGCAGCTCGGTCACGCGCTTGGCCTGGTCCAGGGTGCGCACGAAGGGGATCATGATCTTGACATTGGTCAGGCCCATGTCGTTGCGCACGCGCTTGAGCGCCTCGCACTCCATCTTGAAGGCTTCGCCGAAATCCTTGGAGATGTAGCGCGCTGCACCACGGAAGCCCAGCATCGGGTTTTCCTCATCGGGCTCGTAGCGGCTGCCGCCGATCAGCTTGCGGTATTCGTTGGACTTGAAGTCCGACATGCGCACGATAACCGGCTTGGGGTAGAACGCCGCAGCGATCGTTGCCACACCTTCGGTGATCTTGTCCACGTAGAAAGCGCGTGGCGAGGCATGGCCACGGGCCACCGATTCGACGGCCTTCTTCAGGTCGGCATCGACAGCGGGGTAGTCCAGGATGGCCTTGGGGTGCACGCCGATGTTGTTGTTGATGATGAATTCCAGACGCGCCAGACCCACGCCCTCATTGGGCAGCTGGGCAAAGTCAAATGCCAGTTGGGGGTTGCCCACGTTCATCATGATCTTGGTCTTGATCGGCGGCATCTCGCCACGCTTGACCTCGGTCACTTCGGTTTCGAGCAGGCCGTCATAGATGCGGCCGGTGTCGCCTTCGGCGCAGCTGACCGTCACCAGGGTGCCGTCCTTCAGCAAGTCGGTGGCATTGCCGCAGCCCACGACCGCAGGGATGCCCAGCTCGCGCGCAATGATGGCGGCGTGGCAGGTACGGCCACCCCGGTTGGTGACGATGGCAGCTGCCTTCTTCATCACCGGCTCCCAGTTCGGGTCGGTCATGTCGGTCACCAGCACATCGCCGGCTTCGACCTGGTCCATCTGCGAGATGTCGGACACCAGGCGCACACGGCCGGTGCCGATCTTCTGGCCGATCGCGCGGCCTTCGGCCAGCACGGTGCCACTGCCCTTGAGCTTGTAGCGCTGCTCGGCCTGGCCCTTGGACTGGCTCTTCACCGTCTCAGGGCGTGCCTGCAGGATGTAGAGCTTGCCGTCGGTGCCGTCCTTGCCCCATTCGATATCCATCGGGCGGCCATAGTGCTTCTCGATCACCAGCGCGTACTGCGCCAGCTCCTGCACTTCGGCGTCGGTCAGCGAATAGCGGTTGCGCAGCTCGGGGCTCACATCGGTGGTGGCCACCAGCTTGCCGGATGCGGCTTTTTCTTCGGGCGTTGCAAACACCATCTGCACCAGCTTGGAGCCCAGATTGCGGCGGATCAGTGCCTGCTTGCCCGCTTCGAGCATGGGCTTGTGCACATAGAACTCGTCCGGGTTCACGGCGCCCTGCACCACGGTCTCGCCCAGGCCGTAGCTGGAGGTGATGAAGACCACCTGGTCAAAGCCCGACTCGGTGTCGATCGTGAACATCACGCCTGCGGCGCCCTTGTCCGAGCGCACCATGCGCTGCACACCGGCCGACAGGGCCACCACGTCGTGGGCAAAGCCCTTGTGCACGCGGTAGGAGATGGCGCGGTCGTTGTAGAGCGAGGCGAACACTTCCTTCATCTTGTGCAGCACATCGTCGATGCCCACCACGTTCAGGAAGGTTTCTTGCTGGCCGGCGAACGAGGCGTCCGGCAGGTCTTCTGCGGTGGCCGACGAGCGCACCGCAAAGGAGGCCTCGGTGTTGCCCGCTTGCAAGGTCACAAAGGCCTCGGCAATCGCTTTTTGCAGATCGAGCGGGAAAGGCTGGGCCTCGACCATCGCACGGATCTCGGCGCCGACCTGGGCCAGCGCGCGCACATCATCCACATCCAGCGCCGCGAGCTTGGCGCTGATCTTGCCAGCCAGGCCTTCGTGGGCCAGGAACTCACGGAATGCGTGGGCCGTCGTGGCAAAGCCAGTGGGCACGCGCACGCCTTGCGGCAGTTGCGAGATCATTTCGCCGAGCGAGGCGTTCTTGCCGCCTACGACCTCGACATCGGTCATTCTCAGGTTCTCAAACGGTACGACCAGGGCGGTCGCGCTGTAGAGGTTGGACATGGTGAAGCTCCGGAAGTTAAAAACTGGCTCGGGCGCCCATGGCCGCAGTGGGGGCAATGGCACGCAGGCATAGACTCCTGTCCGGCCGCTGCGGGCTCGGACATCTGGCTTTGTATTTGTACTGGTAGGCCGGAGTACATGCGGGAAATGTGAATAATGGGCGTCATTGTAGGCGTGCTGCCGCCGTTTTGCTTGCGACTTGCTGAACACCGTGGTCAACAATGACAAAGCCCGCACGCAGCGGTGCACCGCCTGCGACAGAATTCGCCCGTTACCGCCGATGTACCCCCATGCACCAACGCACCATTTTCTTTATCTCTGATGGCACCGGCGTGACAGCCGAGACCTTTGGCCGCGCCATCATGAAGCAGTTCGACATCACCACCCGCGCGGTGCGCCTGCCGTTTGTGGACACGGTCGACAAGGCCCACCAGGCCGTGCACCAGATCAACCACACAGCCGAAAAGGAAGGCAAAAAGCCCATTGTCTTCACGACCCTGGTCGAGCCCGAGACGGTCAAGGTGGTGCATGCGCACTGCAAGGGCCTGGTGATGGACATGTTTGCCACGTTTGTGCAGCCGCTGGAAGACGAGCTGGGCGCCAAGTCGCACCACCGCATCGGCCGCTTCACCGATATCAGCGAGAGCAAGGAATACTTTGACCGCATGGAGGCGATCAACTTCAGCCTGGCGCACGATGACGGCCAGACCCACCATGACCTGGCCGGCGCCGACGTGATCCTGGTGGGGGTCAGCCGCAGCGGCAAGACGCCTACCAGCCTGTACCTGGCGATGCAGTTCGGCCTGAAGGTGGCCAATTACCCGCTGATCCCCGAGGATTTCGAGCGCCAGCAATTGCCCCCGGCGCTGCTGCCTTATAAAAAGAAGATCTTTGGCCTGACCATTGCGCCCGAGCGACTGTCCCAGATCCGCAACGAGCGCCGCCCGGACTCGCGCTATGCGAGCCTGCAGAACTGCCGCATGGAGGTGGCCGAAGCCGAATCGATGATGCGCCGCGCCGGCATCCAGTGGCTGTCGACCACGCACAAGTCCATCGAAGAGATTGCGGCCGTGGTGCTGCAGGACCTCAAGCAGGACGAGTGAGCGCCAGGCTGCCGTGAGCTGCACGCTGCGCAACTTGGATGCGCAGCGTTACCGTTGCTTCGCACAGCTTTACAGCAAGCCGCATGCCGGCCTGCTATAACCAAGTGATAGCGGCCCCGTGTGGATGGGCCGCCGCTCAGGAGTTCTCCGATGAACGCAACATTGACCTGGATCGCCAGCGCCGGCCTGTGTGCCATGCTGCTGGCTGCCCTGCCCGCCCATGCCGCCCAACCGGGCGCTTTTTCCGTCACCGAGACCAAATCGGCCATCGGCAACAAGGCGGCCAAGCCCCCCCGCACCAAGGACCGCTGCATCGGCCCCGAGCTGGTGGACAAGGAAGGCTTTCTCTACCCCGACCTGATCCTGTCCAAGCACTTCAGCCAATGCCGTATCAAAGACAGCAAGCTGCTGGACAAGAACAACAAGAGCTGGACGGTGACCTGCGGCAAGATGCTGACCGCCCAGGCCAAGCAAACCAATACCGGCGACAACTTTCATCTGCATATCGATGCAGCCCTGCTTGGCGGCGCGATGAAGCAGACATTGGACTATGAGGCGCAGAGCCTCAAGCGCCAGTGCACACCTGAAGACGAGCCGCTGGAATAAGCCCACCCGCACCGCCAAAGAACCAGCGGGCTTGGGCCCGCTCAGTGTTGCGCCAACAGCGGCCGGGCCCTGCCATGCGCTGCCTTGCCGGCGGGTGTCGATGGACCTAGCGGATCACTTCAGCCATTTCTGCGCCTCTTGCTGCAGCACACCGCGCAGCGCGAGCACGTCCCAGGTGTACTGCATCACGCGCTGGTAGTCGGCATCGTCCACCGGCAGCATGAAGCCCAGCTGGTTGACGGGGGTCAGCGGCTTGTCCAGGTACGCGGCGTAAAGGCGCGGATCGGCCTTGCTGTAGTGCAGCGCCTCATAGGTCTCGGTGATCATCGCGTCGCCCTTGCCTTCGGCGATCAGGCCCGGAATCTCGGCGTTCTTGTCGTGCGTGCTGACCTGGGCGTTCTTCAGGTTCTGCAGCACATAGGCTTCGTTGGTGCCGCCGGGATTCTTGATCACGCGCACGCTGGCCTGGTTCAGACTCTCGGGTGTGGTGAACTTGTCCTTGTCGGCTGCCCGCACCAGGGCCACCTTGCCGAACGGCGCATAGCCGGGCAGCATCTGCACCTTGCTCAGGCGCGCCACATTGCGGGTGATGCCGCCCACGGCCACATCGAACCTGTTGTCCTGCAGGTCCTGCATCAGCTTGGGCCAGGTGGTATCCACATACTCGACCTTGACACCCAGCTCCTTGGCCATGGCTTCCACCACCTCGATGTCATGGCCGGCATATTTGCCATCGGCCTTCATCGCAAACGGACGGTAGTCGCCCGGCGTGCCTACGCGCAGCACCTTGGCCTGCAGGATGGCATCGAGCCGGGGGCCCGCCTGGGCAGGCAGAGACAGCGCAGCAAGCGCGGTCGCGCTGACAGCCATCGCGGCGAGAACATGGGTTTTCTTCTGGAACATGGGGCACCTTGGTGTTTCGACAATCGGGAGGAAATATCTCGCAAAAAAAGCGTGCACACCGTTGCGGTGTACACGCTTTTTGAGACACGCGGCGCCATTGTCTCCCGGCGCCCGCCGCCTGCCCATCGGGGTTCACCCAAGCGCAGCAGGCACTGCGGCGATCAATAACGCGAGATCTGGCCCTGGTTGATCTGCACGCGGTCACCCGGGCGCAGGTCGCCGGGGTTGGGCACATCAAAAATGCGCTGGCCGCCGTTTTGCAGGTTGATATGGATGCGGTAGCCGCTGACGGTGCTGCGGCCGCCATTGGACGACTGCTCCAGCGCATTGCCTGCTGCTGCACCACCGGCCACACCGGCGGCGGTAGCGGCCATACGGCCAAAGCCGCCACCGACCTGGTTGCCCAGCACGCCGCCCACCACCGCGCCCAGGATGGCGCCGACGCCCGAGGTGCTGCGCGACTGCGAGCGCAGCTCTTCAATATTGGCCACGGTGCCATATTCCATGCCGTAAGGCGCTTGCTGCGGGTAGCCGCCCTGCTGCGGGTAGCTGCCCTGTTGCTGGGGCGCGGGGCCTTGCGGGTAGCGGTTGTCATAACGCGGAGGTGCCTGCACACAGGCCGCCAGCACCGAGGTGGCCGCCAGGGCCAGGCCCAGCTTGCCTGCGCGTTGCAGCATGCTGCGCGAGCTTGGATTGGTTTGAGACATTGCGCTCTCCTTTCAGATCACAAAAATGGCTTGGGGGTCAGGGCATCCGCGCCCTGCCAGGTTCAATACGGTGCGGCGGCTTATCGCGTGCCGGTGGAGCCATAGCCCCCGGCACCGCGTGCGGACACATCGCCAAAATCTTCCACCACCTGAAAGCTCGCCTGCACGACGGGCACGATCACCATCTGCGCCAGGCGCTCCATCGGCTGCAGCACAAACGGCTGGGTGCTGCGGTTCCAGGCGCTGACCATCAGCTGGCCCTGGTAGTCGCTGTCGATCAGGCCGACGAGGTTGCCAAGCACGATGCCATGCTTGTGGCCCAGGCCCGAGCGCGGCAGGATCATGGCGGCATAACCGGGGTCGCGCAGATGGATGGCCAGCCCGGTGGGCACCAGTTGCCAGGCATTGGGCTCCAGGGTCAGCGGTGCATCCAGGCAGGCACGCAAATCCAGGCCAGCGCTACCGGGGGTGGCGTACTGGGGCAACTGGTCTTGCATGCGGGGGTCGAGAATCTTCAGGTCAACAATCATGGTGGTGGTTCAACTAGCAATGCAGCGAAGGCTAGCATATACACAACGCCCGGCGCCCCAGTTGGTGCACAGGCCTACAAGCATTTACCGTATGCATACAAATGCGCCGGCCCGCGCCTGCGCTGTCTGCTGCCCCGGCCCGGCGCTGCCGCAGCCGCCCCACTGCAGAGACTTTTCCCAGCGCTAACCCTTCTGGGACCAGCCTTTTCTGAAAGCCGCAATCAACATCACGATGCCCAGCGGCGGGAACATGATGCCGAGGATCGCGGCAATCAGCAGCCCGATGAGCTTGAAGCCGCTGAAAGACTTTTGAGGGGCCGCGCCGTCGCCAGCGGGAGCAAAGATGGACGTGCTGGACGCGCCTGAGGTGCTGCGCGCAGTGGCGGTCACTGTCTGCGCCGCGCCTGGGCGCTTGTCCTTGCGCGTTTGGTCCATCTGGCGGATGCGGTCAAGCAGCTCCTGGGCCTGGTCGGCAATCGGGTTGTGGCTTGCCTTTTGGCCGGATGCCCCCGATAGCGCCTGGCCCTGTCCCTGGCGCTGCCGCGCCGGGCGCTGCGTGCTGCCGGCAGCATGGGCGGCGCCCGTGTTCTGCCGGGCGATGAGCTGCTCCACATAGCGCACAAAGTCACCGTGGGGCGGTGTGTCGTAGACAGAGGCTGTGTCCCTGTTCAGCAGTGCCAATTGCATCTCCTCCTGGCGCGGCCGCCTGCAAGTGGCGGCAGCGATTGATAGTTTCAAACTCCGGCATAGCAGCCATGCATGCCCGGGACGCTTTCCCTCTGAGAGCGCATTGTGCTTGACATCCAGCGCCCCTACAACGCGTCAGATGCGGCGTCCGTTGCCTGCGCCCGGCCTTGCTTTCTGTCACAATGGCCTCAACTTTTGTCCATGGCGCATCCCCGCTGCCTAGAAACCCGATATTTAACAAGGAACCTGCCATGTCGGAATCCCTGATCAAGCACACCAACGAAGCCAGCTTTGAAGGCGATGTACTGCAACCCAACACCAATGTTCTGGTGGACTTCTGGGCGGAATGGTGCGGCCCTTGCAAGCAGATCGCTCCGGTGCTGGAAGAAGTGTCGGTCAGCTACAAGGACAAGCTGCAGATCGCCAAGGTCAATGTGGACGAGAACCGTGCCATTTCGGCCAAGTTCGGCATCCGCGGCATCCCCACGCTGATGCTGTTCAAGAATGGCGAACTGGCCGCGACCAAGGTCGGCGCGCTGAACAAGGCCCAACTGACGGCCTTCCTGGACGAGCAACTCGCCTAAATTCAGCCCCGGGATGCCAGCGCAACATCCGCATCAGCATCCCGCCAGAGCGGCTATGGCCACCAAAAGCACGGTTTGCGCCGTGCTTTTTGCTTTTTCAAGCTTTTGATTTATCTATAATTTTTATAAGAAAATCGAAAACCCTAGCCGCTCGCTGTCCCGCTTGATACATATAGTTGATAATTCAAGCGGGATGTTCGTACAGTAACCTGTCTATAATCTTCATTCAGATCACCGATCGTATTCCGACCAAGAATAGATCACGCATGGTCTCCGGCTTCGCGGTCTCCCGCTTATTGCACCGGCTCTGCATTCCCCCTACCTCTAACAGTTACTCCGTTCTGGAGTCCATCCATGCACTTAAATGAGCTCAAGGCACTGCACGTGTCTGAAGTCCTCAAGCTGGCAGAAGAGCTTGAAATTGAAAATACTGGCCGCATGCGCAAACAGGAGTTGATGTTTGCGATCATCAAGAAGCGGGCCAAAGCCGGTGAACAGGTTTTTGCCGATGGCGTTCTGGAAATCCTCCCTGATGGATTTGGCTTTCTGCGAAGCCTTGATACCAGCTTCACCGCCAGCACCGACGACATCTACATTTCCCCCAGCCAGGTGCGCCGCTTCAATCTGCACACCGGCGACATGATTGAAGGCGAAGTGCGCACCCCCAAGGATGGCGAGCGCTACTTTGCCCTGACCAAGCTCGACAAGGTCAATGGTCTGCCCCCTGAGCAGAACAAGCACAAGATGATGTTCGAGAACCTGACCCCGCTGTTCCCCAAGGAACAGCTGCGTCTGGAGCGTGACATCAAGGCCGAGGAAAACATCACCGGCCGCCTGATCGACATCATTGCGCCTGTGGGCCGTGGCCAGCGCGCACTGATCGTCGCGCCTCCCAAGAGCGGCAAGACGATGATGATGCAAAGCATTGCACACGCCATCACCGCCAACTACCCCGATGTGCACATGATGGTGCTGCTCATTGACGAGCGCCCTGAAGAAGTGACGGAAATGCAGCGCTCGGTCAAGGGCGAGATCATTGCATCGACCTTTGACGAACCCGCCGCCCGCCACGTGCACGTGGCCGAGATGGTCATCGAGCGCGCCAAGCGCCTGGTGGAAATGGGCCAGGACGTCGTCATCATGCTCGACTCCATCACCCGCCTGGCCCGCGCCTACAACAACGTCGTGCCCTCGTCGGGCAAGGTGCTCTCCGGTGGTGTGGACGCCAATGCCCTGCAGCGCCCCAAGCGCTTCTTTGGCGCGGCCCGCAATGTCGAAGAAGGTGGCTCGCTCACCATCATCGCCACCGCCCTGGTCGACACCGGCAGCCGCATGGACGAAGTGATCTTTGAAGAATTCAAGGGCACCGGCAACAGCGAACTGCACCTGAGCCGCCGCCTGTACGAAAAGCGCGTCTTCCCCGCCATCGAGCTCAACAAGAGCGGAACCCGCCGCGAAGAGATGCTGCTGGCACCCGAGATCCTGCAAAAGACCCGCATCCTGCGCCAGTTCATGTACAACATGGACGAGATCGAGTCGATGGAGCTGATGATCAAGAACATGAAGCAGACCAAGAGCAATGTCGAGTTCTTCGACATGATGCGCCGAGGCGGCTAACCCCCTTCAGCGCCCTCCCGCCTGCCAACCCTCCGCCCACACGGAGGGTTTTTTCATGGCGCAGCGCTCAGGACCCCAGCCACGCCGCCCACGCCGCCGCCCAAGGCCTGCTGCAAAGCCAGATGGCTTTGCAGCAGCGCCAGGCGTGCCGACCCATGGGCCAATTCACTGCTGCGCAGGCGCTCCTGGGCATCGAGCCATTCACGCAGCGGCGCCTGCCCGGCCCGGTAGCGCATGGCGTAGAGGCGCTCGATCTGTTGGCTCTCTTCAAGCGCCCGGCGCAACCATTCCAGTTGGCGGCTCAGTTGCGCGCGCGCCGACAGCGCCTTGTCGACTTCGGCCAGCGCACCATAGAGGGTCTTGCCAAAATTCAGTACCGCCTCCTCATGGCGCGTGCGGGCGATGTCGGCAGCCAGGCCAAGCTCCCGTGCGTTGAGGAAGGGCAAGCTCAGGTTGGCGCCCAAGCTGGCCACAGGGTTGGCCAGCACCTGCAACAGTGCCTGGCTGGATGTGCCCAGCGACCCCGTCAACGACAGCGTCGGATACAGGCGCGCTGCAGCGGCATCGCTGGACGCCAGTGCGGCCCGCAGCCGCAGCTCGGCCGCGCGCAGGTCCGGCCGGCGGCCCAGCAGTTCGGCTGGCAGCCCTGCACTGACAGGCGGTAGGGCGGTGGCCGGCAAGCGCGGTGGCTCCGCCTCAAGACCGGGCGGCGCGCCGTTGAAGAGCACCATCAGTGTCTGGCGCAGCTCTGCCCTGCTCTGCACCAACTGGCTGAGCGCCACCTGCTGCTGCGCCACCGCCTGCTCCGCCTCGCGCAAGGCCAGACGAGAATCTGCGCCACTGCGGTAACGCAAAGCCACCAAGGCTTGCACCCGCTGGGCATAGGCCAGGCTGTGCTGCGCATGGCCGATGCGTTCGTTCGCCCATCCGATCTGCCAGTAAAGATTGGCCACAGAGCCGGCCATGGACAGGGCCACCGCATCCAGGTCCTCACGGCTGGCCTGCGCCTCCCATGCAGCAGCATCGCGCTGCGCGCCAAGACGGTCAAAAAGATCGAGCTCCCAGCTCAGCCCCAGCTGGGCATTGGCGTTTGTCGCGAGGCCCCGGGCATCACCCGACAAAGGCTGCGTGGCAGTGCCAGCCAGCGATAGTGACGGCGTTGGCGCAAGCGCACGCGCTGCCAGCTGCGCCTCCAGCGCAGCCCGCCGCACGCGAATCGCGGCTGCAGCCAAGTCGCTATTGCGCGCCAGCGCGAGATCGATCCAGGCACCGAGCTGAGGGTCAGCGAATGCGCGCCACCAGCTCGGCTCCTGCGGAACGGCCGCCTCTTGTTCGGCATGCACAAACTGCGCGGGCAAGGCCACTGCTGGCGGCACATAGGGCGTGCGGACAGGCGCTGCACAGCCTGCCAGCGCACTGCCTGCCAACACGGTGATCCATAACGTAGTACGCCGCATAGGTCAGTCCCTTGCCAGTGCCTGGACAGGATCGAGCCGCGCTGCCGCACGCGCGGGCAAAAAGCCAAAGCCGATGCCGATCAGCGACGCACTGGCCACTGCCCCCGCGATGGAGGTGGTGCTGAACGACAGCTGCCACGGCGCATGCAGCAAGCTGACCAGCGCACCCACACCCAGCGCCAGCCCGATGCCCAGCAGACCGCCCACCAGGCATACGAGCACGGCCTCGATCAGAAACTGCTGCAGGATGTCCGACTGGCGGGCACCGATGGCCATGCGTACGCCGATCTCGCGTGTGCGCTCCGTCACCGACACCAGCATGATGTTCATCACCCCCACGCCGCCGACCAGCAGCGCAATCGCCGCGATGGATGAAATCAGCAAGGTCAGCACCCGGCCGGTGCGGCTCACCGCTTCGCGGATCTGGTCGGCGTTGAAAATAGAGAAATCCTGGCTGCCATGGCGCGCGGTCAGCAAGGCCGTCACCGCCCGTTGGGCCGCCTCGAGGGGCACCGTGTCGGCAATGCGCAAGCGAATGCTGTCGAGGTGGTGTTTTCCGCCCAGGCGTGCATACACGGCGGTGTAGGGCACCAGAAAGTTCGGCGTGGGGCCTGCGAAGCTGTGGGTCTCCGGTGCCAGTACGCCAATGACCTCGGCCGGCATGCGGCCCAGCAGCACAGTCTCCCCCAACGGCGACGGCTGATGCGGAAACAGCGCACGCGCAGCCCGCTGGTCGATGACCGTGACCTGCGCATTGCGCTCGACCTCACCCTCGTTGAAGAAACGTCCGGCGGCCAGCCGAAGCCCTAGCACGCGCCAGTGGTCCGCGCCCACGCCGTTGATCTGGGCCGACGCGGCACGCTCTCTGTAAAGGGCAGTGACTGGCACCGACAGGCTGGGAGAGGCACTGTCCACATAGGTTTGTGCAGCCAGCGCCTGCACATCGCCAGCGACCAAGGTGTTCACCGATCCGGCGTTGGGGTCGCCAAAATCCCGGCCGGGGTAGATCTCCAAGGTGCTCGTACCCAGGCTATCGATTTGGGCCAGCACCTGGTCCTGCGCGCCGCGCCCCAACGCCACGACAAAGACCACCGCCGCAATACCGATGATGATGCCCAGCATCGTCAGAAAGCTGCGCAGGCGATGGGCTGCCAGCGCACGCATCGCCATATGCATCGCCTCAAACAGGCGATGACTCCAGGCTGGCAGCGCTGAGTTGCCACGTTGGGCAGCGATGGCCTTGGCCTGCTGCTTTGGCTGCGCCTGGCGCAGTTGCCGGTCGGCTACCACTTCACCGTCACTGAGCTCGATGATGCGCTCGGCATGGGCGGCCACGCCCATGTCATGGGTCACCAGAATCACGGTGTGGCCGTCGGCATGGAGCTCCTGCAGAATACGCATGACCTCCTGGCCGCTGGCCTTGTCCAACGCACCGGTGGGCTCGTCCGCCAAAATCACGGTGCCGCCGTTCATCAGCGCCCGGGCAATCGACACACGCTGCTGCTGGCCTCCGGAGAGCTGCGCTGGCCGATGCTGCATGCGGTCTGCCAGACCCAGGCGCTCGAGCAGCGCCTGGGCCCGCGCCTGGCGGTCCACCGTGGCCAGGCCCGCATAGACCGCTGGCAGTACGACATTGCCCTGGGCCGATAGATCAGCCAGCAGGTGGTAGCGCTGAAAGATGAAGCCAAAGCTCTCGCGGCGCAGCGCTGCCAGCGCATCGGGCGCCAGTGCCGATACATCGCGCCCGGCAATGCAGTAACTGCCGCTCGTGGCACGGTCCAGACAGCCCAGGATATTCATCAGGCTCGACTTGCCCGAACCCGAGGCACCGACGATGGCCACCATCTCTCCGGCATCAATGCGCAGGTTGATGTCCTTGAGCACCGCCACCGCGCCATCGCCGGCCGGGAACTCGCGCCGCAGGCAGCGCATCTCCAGAAGTGCAGTGCGCATCTCAGAACCCCAGCAGCCCGCTGGCCGGCCACTCACTGGGCAAGGCCTCGCCCAGCACCACCTCTTCGCCTGGCGCCAGCCCCTCCAGCACCTGCGTCTGCGAATGGGTCTGCAAGCCGATGCGCACCTGCCGGCTGGCCACACCGCCTGCCGCATCGCGCACCCGCACGCTGTACAAACCCTCCGCATCTCGTGCCCCCAATGCGGCATTGGGCACCTGCAGCGCCTGTAGCGCCTCATCCACCAGAATGCTCACCTGTACCGTCATCGACGGTCGCAATTGCCCATCCGGGTTGGCCACATCGAACAGCGCGTTGTAGTAAACCGCCCGTGTCGCGGCACCCTCGTTGCCGCCGGGGCTGACGCCTGCACCCACATCGTTGACGATGGATTCCGGCGCGGGCTCGACCCGTTCAACCGTCGCCTGGTGGGCCACTCCGGGCTGGCCCAGGGTGGTAAATGTCACCGCCTGGCCGGGCGCAATCTTGTGCACGTCGGCCTCCGATATTTCCGCCCTCACGGTCATCACATCGAGCTTGGCCAGCATCACGATATTGGGCGTGGTCTGGAAGGCGTTGAGGGTCTGGCCCTGCTTGGTGACCACCGCCACCACCATGCCGTCCATCGGCGCAACGATGCGCGTGTAGCCCAGGTTGATGCGTGCCGTCTCCACCTGCAACCGTGCCTGCTCGATCTGCGCGCCGAGCGAACGCACCTCCGCCTGGGCAGTCACCAACGCGGCCTTGGCAGCCTCGTAGGTGGCCTGGGCGGTCGCCTCGCCTTGCAGCAGCATTTGCTCGCGCTGGTAACCCAGTTGCGCCTGCAGCCTGGCAGCCTCGCGGGCCGCCAACTGCGCCTGCAGCGATGCCAGCGCCGCCCGGGCATTGCTCAGCGCCACCTGCTGGGGCTGTGCATCGACCTCGGCAATCAAGTCGCCGGCCTTGACCTGCTGGCCCAGCGCCACATGCAAATGCTGAACCTGGCCGGAAACCTGCGCACCGACGGCCACCAGCTCCTTCGCACGCAGACGGCCCACGGCCAACACGGTCTGGCGCAGGTCTGCGGTGGTCACCATTGCCGTAGCGTACAACGGCGCAGTTGACGACCTGGCCGACAACCAGAAGCAGCCCGCCACCAGCACACCTGCGGCAACCAGCGCTGCCACTAACACCCCATTGCGTTTGGACACCCCTGCTCCCTCCCTGCCTAGGTCCCCCGCTAGTGCAGCCATCGCCGCGCGAGCAGAAGTCTTGAAACAAGCCTGCAGTCTGGTGTCAAATATTGGGATTAGTTTGTAATTTCTATGGACATTCGATGACCAGATAAAACACCTACTTATAAAACGATAAGCGCAAGTTACTGGTCGCAAATCTGCACTGACCCGCTGTGCCCTCCCAGTGGCCACCGCCCCCCTGTTATCGGCGTCCGGCCAAAGGGGCCCTCAGAATCTGCGGGACATGCGGCTAGTCGGTGGCTACGGTACGCGCAGTCCGTTGTCCGCTGGATCCATTCCTCGACGCCCGGTGCCCCGCCGATGGCTGCCTGCGTTGTGCCCTTTTGGGCCGGCTGGGTGCTGCGCCGCCACCATCTGCCCCGCCCGGGCGACAGAGCCCGCCAAAGCGCGATCGCCGGTTCTGAACAGATTCGTGTGCCCGGCTGCAGTTTTTTCCGGTGGCGCCGGGCAGCCATCGTGTGGGGTGCCAGCAGGCCTCAAGCCCTGTCAATCCGAGCGCTGCAATGCTTCAGCCTCAGGCCGGCCACCCATCAGCCGACTGAAACCAGAGGTTTTGCAGCACACAAAGCCACCATATGCAATAATGGAGGGCTTTTATTGCGGAAAGTACGCCCAGTTTACTGGGATGCAGAGGTTGCATCCGGCTTGGCACGGCTCCCGCACTTGACCTAAGGAAGAATCATGAAAGAAGGCATTCACCCAGACTACCGCGAAGTGTTGTTCGTGGACCTGTCCAACGGCTTCAAGTTTGTGACCCGCTCCTGCGTGAACACCAAGGAAACCGAAACCTTCGAAGGCAAGGAATACCCGCTGTTCAAGCTGGATACCTCGTCTGAGTCGCACCCTTTCTACACCGGCACCCAAAAGTCGGTGGACAACATGGGCGGCCGTGTGGAGCGTTTCCGCAACCGTTTCGGCAAGAAGTAATTTGCAGGCTCCAAAGGGTGCGGCTGCAAAGCCCAGCGCCCTTTTGTCTTGCAAAGCAAAAGGCAGTGCGAAAACGTGCTGCCTTTTTTTATTTGCCCCGTTGATTGACCCGCAGGCGATGCGCGGTTCTCCTACATTTCTGGCGCAGGGCCTGATAAGCTGCTGAGCCTTGCCACCTCTGGTACCCCGGTGTGAATTTTCCGACCCCTGCCATCGTCTCCCAAGCTGCTGTCCGTCCGCTGCCGCGTGCACTTCTGCTGCTGCTGTGCTTGGCCTATGTGGTGCCCGGCTTTGTGGCCCGCGCGCCCTGGAAGACCTTGGACATCACCAGCTATGGCTACGCGCTGGCCTTAGCGGAGGGACGGACACCGTGGCTGGCACCAGAGATTCTGGGCTTGAGCCCGGACACCGAAGGCCTGATTCCCTACTGGCTGGGCGCCTGGGCGATCCAGGCTTTTGGAGACGTCATGTCGCCCGAGCTGGCCAGCCGCCTGCCGTTTGCCGCGCTGCTCTGGCTGGCGCTGATGGCCACCTGGTATGCGGTGTACTACCTGGCGCGCAGCCCGGGCGCTGGCCCGGTGGCCTTTGCCTTTGGTGGCGAAGCCAACGAGATTGACTATGCGCGCGCGATGGCCGATGGCGGCCTGCTCGCACTGATTGCCTGCCTGGGCCTGGCCCAGCCTTCGCACGAAGCCAGCAGCTATGTGGTGCAACTGTCGGGCGTCTGTTTCGTGTTCTACGCCGCCGCTTGCATTCCGATCCGCTTTGCCACGCCGCTGTGCGTCGGTGCGATAGGCCTGGTGATGCTGGCGCTGAGTGGCGCACCCACCTACGCGGTCTGTCTGGGTCTGGGTGTGGCCCTGATTCTGGCCTTGACCCCGGTGGATGCCAAGCTGCGCGCGCGCAGCCTGCAGGCGGCGGGCGTGTTCGCCATCCTGGGCGTGGCTGCGTTGCTGCTGGCCGTCTATCTGCACCAGTGGCAGTGGCGCATTCTGCCGGCCGAGAACTTCCGCCAGCTGCGCCCGCTGTTCGAACTGGTGGTCTGGTATGTCTGGCCGGCCTGGCCGCTGGCGCTGTGGTCCCTGTGGATCTGGCGCCGCCAGGTGGCTGACTGGCGCTTTGTGCACCGCCATCTGTGGCTGCCGATCCTGCTGGGCGCCCTGGCGCTGGTCAATACCGTCATCACCACGCCATCGGACCGCGCGCTGCTGCTGGGCCTGCCCGCGTTTGCCGCGCTGGCCGCCTTTGCGCTGCCTACCTTCCGCCGCGCAATGGCAGCGCTGATCGACTGGTTCACCCTCCTCTTTTTCAGCGCAGCGGCCATCACTATCTGGGTGATCTGGTTGGCGGTCTACACCGGTACGCCGGCCAAGCCAGCGGCCAACGTGGCGCGCATTGCTCCCGATTTCGTCGCCCAGTTCTCGCTGCCCCAGTTTGTCATGGCCGTGCTGGCCACGCTGGCCTGGTGCGCGCTGGCCTTTTGGCGTGCCCGCCGCAACCGGCCCGAGATCTGGCGCAGCCTGGTGCTGCCGGCCGGCGGCACCGTGCTCAGCTGGATCTTGCTGATGAGCATCTGGATGCCGATGCTGGACTATGGCCGCAGCTACACCGCCCAGGTGCAGGCCTTGGCCAAGGTGCTGCCGCCGCCCGCATCGGCGGGCTGTGTGGCCGCCTGGGGCCTGAGCCGTTCGCAGATTGTGGCCCTGCAGGCCCAGGGCGGCTGGCAGCTCAAGACCTTGACCGACCCGGCCAGCGCATCCTGCAACTGGCTGGCGATGCCGCTGGAGTCACAGCGCACCCCGAGCAACGAGGTGCTGGGCCCTGAGTGGCAGCGCCTGGCTGCGGTGGCCCGTCCGACCGACAAGAACGCGGAGATCGTCATCTACCGTCGTCAAGCGAATTGAGGGTGTGCATGCGGGAGAGTTGGACGCGCCTGCTGGCAGGCCGCGATATGCGGGTGCTGGCCAAGCATGCGGGGACGGTGTTTGTCGGCCAGATTGCCGTGATGGGCTTTGGCGTCGTCGACACCATCGTCGCCGGCCGCCATGCCGAGGCCTCGCTGGCGGCACTGTCGGTGGGCTCGGCCATCTTTGTGACGGTCTACGTCTCGCTGATGGGCCTGCTGCAGGCGCTGATGCCGATCTGGTCGGAGATGCACGGTGCGCGCCGCCATGCCGAGATTGGCGCCTCGCTGCGCCAGTCGCTCTACATCTGCCTGGCCGCCACCTTGCTGGGCTGGGCCGTGCTGTTCAACCCCGCACCGATCCTGCGCTGGACCGAGGTGCCGCAAGAGCTGCAAGCGCTGGTCAAAAGCTACCTGGCCATCATCGGCTGGAGCCTGCCGGCAGCGCTGCTGTTCCGCATCTTCAGCACGCTGAGCCAGTCGCTGGGCAAGCCCAAGATGGTCACCTGGCTGCAGGCCATGTCCTTGCTCGTCAAGCTGCCGCTGTCCGTCTGGTTTACCTTTGGTGGCCTGGGCCTGGCGCCGATGGGCGTGCTGGGCTGCGCCTGGGCCACCTTTGTGGTCAATTTTCTGCTCTGCGCGCTGGGCTGGTGGTTGCTGCGCAGCCAGTCCGTCTATGCACCGGCCGATATCTGGCGCCGCCTGGAGCGGCCGCACTGGCCCACCTTGGCACAGTTTGCGCAATTGGGCGTGCCCGCCAGCCTGTCGATCCTCGTCGAGATCACCTCGTTCACCCTGATGGCGCTCTACGTGGCGCGCATGGGCACAGCCTCATCGGCCGCGCACCAGATTGCGGCCAATGTCACCGCGCTGATGTACATGGTGCCGCTGTCGCTGGCCATTGCGACCAGCGCGCGCGCCAGCTACTGGCGCGGCGCAGGCGATGAGGCGCGGGCACGCCAGGTGGTGTTTCTGGGCCTGTTCAGCGCCATGGGCCTGGCGGCTACGCTGGCACTGCTGGTCTGGCTGACCAAGGGCTGGATCGTGCCGATCTACACCGCAACGCCAGAGGTGGCCGCCATTGCGCTGGGCCTGCTGGGCTGGGTCAGCCTCTACCACCTGGCCGATGCCAGCCAGACGGTGTCGATCTTTGTGCTGCGCAGCTACCGCATCACCGTCACCCCTTTGCTGGTGTACTGCAGCCTGCTCTGGGGTGTAGGGCTGTGGGGCGGCTTTCAGCTCGCCTACCACGGCATCGCCGGCCACGCGGCGATGGGTTCGCCGATCGCCTTCTGGATGTGCGCTGCCAGTGCGCTGATGCTGGCTGCGGCCTGCTTCCTGGTCCTGCTGCACCGGGTGACCGCTCGCGCGGTGCGCCAGGGCCGTTAAACCAGCTCTTCTGCGAGCTGCTTGCGCACGCGCGACGGCGGAAACACTACGCTGAATTCCGAACCCTTGCCGATCGTGCTGCGGATCTGCAGCTGCGCGCCATGGCGCTGCAGCACATGCTTGACAATCGCCAGGCCCAGGCCGGTACCGCCGGTGTCGCGCGAGCGGCTGCGGTCCAGGCGGTAGAAACGCTCGGTCAGGCGCGGGATATGCTCGGGCGCAATGCCAGGGCCGGTGTCGGTGACGCTGACCCGGCCCGAGCCATCGGGCTGGCGGCTGAACTGCACCCGGATCTCGCCGCCCGCCGGCGTGTAGCGCACGGCGTTGTTGACCAGGTTGGACAGCGCGCTTTGCAGCTCGTTGCCCGCGCCTGCCAACTCATAGTCGCCCGCCTCCGCGTTCGCATCTGGAAAGAACAGTTGCAAAGGCTTGTCGCCCTCTTTGGCAATCATGCGTGCCAGACCATGGGCGTCTTCCTCACAGCGCTTGAGCAGGCTGCCGACGCTGACCCATTCGTTGAGGCTGGGGGGCGGATTGCCTTCCAGGCGCGACAGGGTCAGCAGATCGACCACAAGCCCCTGCATGCGGTGGGCCTGGTTGGACATCAAGCCCAGATACTGGGTGCGCTCTTCGGCGCTCAGCGGCAGGGTCTGCAGGGTCTCGATGAAGCCGGTCAGCACGGTCAGCGGCGTGCGTATTTCATGCGATACATTGGCCACGAAGTCACGCCGCATCGCATCGGCCAGCTCCAGGGAGGTGACATCGCGCGACAGCAGCAGCTTGCGGTTGCCGCCGTAGGGAAACATCTGCACCGAAATGCGCATCGGGCTGGCAGCACGCACGACCGGGCTGACCATCACCACATCCTTGCTGAAATTGTTGGCGTTGAAATAGCCGATGAATTCCGGCGCGCGCACCAGGTTGGTAATCACCTGCATGTGGTCACGCTCCAGATTGAAGCCAAAGTGGTCGCATGCAGTCTGGTTGCACCATTCGATATGGCTGTGTTCATCGAGCAGCACCACGCCGTTGGGTGACGCCTGGATGGCCGTCAGCACCTGGTGCAGCCGGTCATCGGCCTGCGCCTCGTTCTTCTGCAGCTGGCGCACCAGCCGGCGCGCCCGGTCGGCCGCCTCGCCCCACATACCCATCAGCTGCGGGGCACTGTCGGGGTCACCGCGCCTCAGCCATGCCAGCACCTTGTTACCTCGCCACAAATCCGTGACAAACCAGCACCAGGCACCGATGACGGCGGCTATCAGCGCGCCATGCCACTGGCCCAGCCACCATCCCAGGGCCGCGCCCAGGGCCTGAAAAACCAAAAAACTGACAATGCGAAACAGCATGCAGGCCTAACGCTCAAAAACAAAAAAAAGCTGCGACCAGCGCAGCCTCCACAAAACCCAAGGTGCCCGGATGCGGCAGTATCTCCGCATCCCCGGCACGGTGCAAGGCTATGCGCGCTGCAAAGCCTGGGGCTGGCCGGTGATGCGGTAGCCGGCACCACGCACGGTCTCCACCATCACATTGGCAGCGCCCAGGGC
The DNA here is from genome assembly GCF_041730275.1 of Comamonas sp. SY3. Taxonomy (NCBI): domain Bacteria; kingdom Pseudomonadati; phylum Pseudomonadota; class Betaproteobacteria; order Burkholderiales; family Comamonadaceae; genus Comamonas; species Comamonas sp. SY3. The sequence goes on from NZ_JBGTYN010000016.1 coordinate 76,781, forward strand.
CTCACGCAGCCGCTTGACGTGGACGTCCACGGTGCGCTCCTCGATGAACACATGGTCGCCCCAGACCTTGTCCAGCAACTGCGAACGCGAGTGGACACGCTCGGCGTGCTTCATCAGAAAGTGCAGCAGCTTGAACTCGGTGGGCCCCAGCTTCAGCAGCTCACCCTGGAAGGTCACGCGGTGCGTGGCCGCATCCAGCACCAACTCGCCAATCGTCACACTGTCGTTGACCTGCTCGGGAATGCGCCGGCGCAGCACCGCACGGATGCGGGCCAGCAACTCCTGCGTGGAGAACGGCTTGGTGATGTAGTCATCGGCACCGGCATCGAGACCGGCAATCTTGTCGGGCTCATCGCCGCGCGCTGTCAGCATGATGATCGGAATGCCCTTGACGCGCGCATCGGCACGCCATTTGCGCGCCAGCGACAGGCCGCTTTGGCCCGGCAGCATCCAGTCCAGCAAGATCACATCGGGCAGCACCGCGTCCAGTTCGCGCTGTGCAGCATCACCATCCTCTGCCCAGATGGGCAGGCAGCCGTTGTGCCGCAGGTTCACCGCGATCAGCTCGGCAATCGCGGGCTCGTCTTCGACAATGAGTACGCGTGGCAGTTTTTTCATAACTCAGGCTTTACAAAACACTCGATTCAATTTCGTCCATCGTGGTGTGGCGCACATCAATGCCCTTGACCAGGTAGATGATGAGCTCGGCCACATTCTTGGAGTGGTCGCCGATGCGCTCGATGGCCTTGGCCAGGAACAGCAGGTCCAGGCTCGGGGAGATCTTGCGCGGATCTTCCATCATGTAGGTGATCAGCTTGCGCACAAAGCCATCGAACTCGGCATCGATCAGGTCGTCCTCCTTGAGGATTGATACGGCCGCTGCCGTGTCCAGGCGGGCAAAGGCGTCCAAGGTCTTGCGCAGCAGGCCCGAAGCCAGCTCGGCGGCCACGCGCAGGTCCGACGTCGGCAGCGAGCGGGCCGCACCGCTGTCGATGATGGATCCCACCATGCGCGCCATCTTGTGGGCTTCGTCGCCCATGCGCTCGAGGTTGGCCGTGGCCTTGGAAAACGCGATCAGCAGGCGCAGGTCGCGGGCCGTGGGCTGGCGGCGCGCAATGATCGTCGACAGTTCGTAGTCGATGTCCACTTCCAGCTGGTTGACGCGCTTTTCCTGTTCTTCTACCCGTACGACGGCCTCGGTGCTGAACTGCGACAGCGCATAGATGGCCTGCTGGATCTGGGATTCGACCAGACCGCCCAGCTCCATCACGCGTGAGGAGATGCTGTTGAGCTCGCTGTCGAACTGCGATGAGAGGTGCTTTTCTGTCATATCAGGCCCTTTTCGTTGTTGGGGTTGGCATCGCCGCGCCGGCTCAGCCGAAGCGACCGGTGATGTAGTCTTCGGTCTCTTTGCGCTGGGGCTTGAAGAACATCTGTTCGGTCGCACCGAACTCCATCAGGCTGCCCAGGTACATGTAGGCCGTGAAGTCGCTGCAACGCGCGGCTTGCTGCATGTTGTGGGTCACGATCACCACGGTGTAGTCGTCCTTGAGCTCGGCAATCAGCTCCTCGACCTTCGCGGTCGAGATCGGATCGAGTGCCGAGCAAGGCTCGTCGAGCAGCAGCACCTCGGGCTTGATCGCGATGCCGCGGGCAATGCACAGACGCTGCTGCTGGCCACCGGACAGGCCCGATCCGCTTTGACCCAGCTTGTCCTTGACCTCAGTCCACAGTGCGGCCTTGCGCAGCGCCCATTCCACGCGCTCTTCCATGTCGCTCTTGCCCAGGTCTTCGAACAGCTTCACGCCAAAGGCGATGTTGTCGTAAATCGACATCGGGAACGGCGTGGGCTTTTGGAAGACCATGCCGACCTTGGCGCGGATCAGCGCCACGTCCTGCTTGCTGGTCAGCAGGTTCTCGCCATCCAGCACGATCTGGCCTTCGGCGCGCTGCTCGGGGTAGAGCTCGAACATGCGGTTGAAGGTGCGCAGCAAGGTCGACTTGCCGCAGCCCGATGGGCCGATGAAGGCCGTCACCTTGTTTTCCGGGATTTCCAGGTTGATGTTCTTGAGCGCGTGGAACTTGCCGTAGTAGAAGTTCAGGTCCCGCACCGAGATCTTGGAGTTCAGTGCACTGGCATTTGCCGCATTGGTTTTCGTCAACATAGGGTTCACCTGTGAATGCTTATTTTTGGCGCGCCATGCTGCGCGCAAGGATGTTCAGACCCAGCACGGCCAGCGTGATCAGGAAGACGCCTGCCCAGGCCAGTTGCTGCCAGTTTTCATAAGGGCTCATCGCAAACTTGAAGATGGTGACCGGCAGGCTCGCCATCGGCTTGGACAGGTCGGTGTTCCAGAACTGGTTGTTCAGGGCGGTGAACAGCAGCGGAGCGGTTTCACCGGCGATGCGGGCCACGGCCAGCAGCACACCGGTGATCACCCCTGCGCGGGCTGCACGCAGGGTCACCATGCTGATGACCTTCCACTTCGGCGTACCGAGTGCGTAGGCGGCTTCGCGCAAGCTCGATGGCACGAGGATCAGCATGTTCTCGGTGGTGCGAATGACCACCGGAATCACGATCAGCGCCAACGCCACCACGCCGGCATAACCGGAGAAGCTCTTGAAGCGGATGACGATCATCGTGTAGACAAACAGACCGATCACGATCGACGGCGCCGACAGCAGAATGTCGTTGACAAAGCGCGTCACCGACGCGAGCCAGCCGGTCTTGTTGTACTCGGCCAGGTAGATACCGGCCATCACGCCGATCGGCGTGCCGACGAAGGTGGCCAAGGTCACCATCACCAGCGAGCCCCAGATGGCATTGGCGATACCGCCGATTTCATTGGGGGCAGGCGTCATCTGGGTGAGCAGTGCCACACTCAGCCCGCCCACGCCCAGGCGCAGGGTTTCCCACAAAATCCAGACCAGCCAGAACACGCCGAAGGCCATGGCTGCCAGCGACAGCGCGATGGCGATCTTGTTGACGCGGTTGCGCACGCGGTACTTGGCGGCGCGCTGGGCGGCCAGGTCCGAGGCCTGGATCAAGCTTTCTCCGGTGGTCATGCGCGGGCTCCTTCGTTCTTTTGCAGGCGGCTCAGCAGCAGTTTGGAGCATGCCAGCACGATGAATGTAATGAAGAACAGCGCCAGGCCCAGGTAGATCAGCGATGCCTGGTGCAGGCCTTCACCGGCCTCGGCGAACTCGTTGGCCAGGGCCGAGGTGATGCTGTTGGCCGCTTCGAAGACCGACAGCGAGTTGAGCTGGTTCATGTTGCCGATCACGAACGTGACGGCCATGGTCTCGCCCAGCGCGCGGCCCAGGCCCAGCATCACGCCACCGAATACACCGGTCTTGGTGTAGGGCAGCACGACCTTCCACATCACTTCCCAGGTGGTCGAGCCCAGGCCATAGGCCGACTCCTTGAGCAGCGCAGGGGTGACCTCGAACACATCGCGCATCACCGATGCGATGAAGGGGATGACCATGATGGCCAGGATGACACCGGCCGAGAAAATACCGATACCGACCGGCGGGCCGGAGAAGAAGGCTTCCAGATAAGGAACGCCTTGAAACAGGTTTTGCAGCGGCTGCTGCACATAAGTGGCCAGCAAGGGGCCAAACACCATCAAACCCCACATGCCGTAGACGATCGATGGCACGGCAGCGAGCAGTTCAATGGCGGTACCCAGCGGGCGCTTGAGCCAGACGGGCGACAGCTCGGTCAGGAACAGCGCAATGCCAAAGCTGACAGGCACTGCAATCAGCAGCGCGATAAACGAGGTGGCCAAGGTGCCGTAGATCATCACCAGACCGCCATAGCGGTTCTGGACAGGATCCCATTCACTGCTGAAGAAAAATCCGATGCCGTATTCGCGGATGGCTGGCCAGGCGCCAACGATCAGCGAAACCATGATGGCCAGCAGCAGACCCAAGGTCAGCACCGCTGCACCGCGCGCCAGGAACGCAAAAAAGCCGTCAGCGACGGAGTTGGAAAGCCATGGCTTGCGCGATGGAGGTTGGCTCGATTGCATCTGCGCTTTGCCGGCGGCAACCGTTTTGTTTTGAACAGGAAAGGATGTCGACACTTGTGATTCCATTCAGTGTGGGAAAGGGCCGCTACCCGAGCGGCCCCTCCTATTTTCGACTTACTTCGCGAACACAGCCTTGCCGCTGGCGTCCTTGATCTCGCCCCAGGACTTGTAGATGATGTCCTTGACGCTGGCAGGCATTGGCACGTAGTCCAGGCCGTCCGCCGTGCCGTCACCGGAGGTGTAGGCCCACTCGAAGAACTTCAGCGAAGTGGTGCCCTGGGCTGGCTTTTCCTGCAGCTTGCGCATCAGGATGAAGGTCGCCGAGGTGATGGGCCATGCATCCTTGCCAGGCTGGTTGTTCAAGATCTGGTAGAAGCTCTTGTTCCAGTCCGCACCGGCAGCAGCGGCCTTGAAGTTGGCGCTCTCCGGGCTGACAAAGTGGCCGTCGGCGTTTTGCAGCTGGGCGAACACCATCTTGTTTTGCTTGACGTAGGCGTACTCGACATAGCCGATGGAGTTGGGCAGGCGGCCCACATACGCGGCCACGCCTTCGTTGCCCTTGCCACCGGCACCGGTAGGCCAGTTCACGGCAGCGCCCTCACCCACTTTTTCCTTCCACTCGGTGTTGACCTTGGACAGGTAGTTGGTGAAGCCAAAGGTCGTGCCCGAGCCGTCAGCACGGCGCACGGGAGCGATGGTGGCGTCTGGCAGAGCCACGCCTGGGTTCAGCGCGGTGATCGCTGGGTCATTCCACTTGGTGATCTTGCCCAGGTAGATGTCGCCCAGCACCTGGCCGTTGAGCTTGAGCTGACCGGGCGCAATGCCCTTGATGTTGACCACGGGCACAATGCCGCCGATCACGGTGGGGAACTGCACCAGACCCTTTTGTGCCAGCTCTTCGTCCTTCAAAGGCATGTCGGAGGCACCAAAGTCCACCGTCTTGGCATCGATCTGCTTGATGCCTGCGCTCGAACCCACCGATTGGTAGTTGATCTTGACGCCCGTCGCCTTGTTGTAGTCAGCGGCCCACTTGGAATACAGGGGCGCTGGGAAGCTTGCGCCGGCACCGGTAGCCTCCTGGGCGTGAACCTGGGCAAATGCACCGGCGGCAACCAGACCGGCAACCAGCACTCGAATCGCGGACACTTTCATGAAAACTCCTGTTGGTGATGAAACGCAATGGAGTGAACTGTAAAAAAGGTATGTGACATTGATATGACATTTTTCGTCATCTTTGCCTCGTACGGAGGTCGATGTCACACAACAACGCCGCACAGGATTGTCATATTAGAGTCACGCGAAAGACTTACTTTTAAGTTTTGTCAGCATGCCGCTGTACAACGCAGGTACAGGAGCCGAGGGATCCCGTACACAGCCATCGCCTAGCGGGATGGACGCGGATCGGGATGAGACGCAAGCCGCCTTTTGCAGTCCATCGTGAACTATGGGCAAGAAAGACAATGCAGCGAATCGCCCGGGGCCTCGTTCGGACCATGGCAGGCCTTGCTGACGGTCCCCTGGTGCTATGCTGCCTGCCTGGACTGCAGAACCGATAGATGACGACACTTATGCTTGATGGCACCTTGCTTGCCGCCGTGGATCTGGGATCAAATAGTTTCCGCCTCGAAGTGGGCCGCTATGCGGCGGGCCATATTGAACGCGTGCAATATTTCAAGGAAATGGTACGCCAGGGCGCCGGGCTGGATGAGCAAGGCATGTTGACCGCCGAGGCAATGCAGCGCGGCTGGGACTGCCTGGCGCGCTTTGCCGAGCGGCTGGCCGGCTTTCCCGCCGCACATGTGCGAGCCGTAGCCACGCAGACCTTGCGCGAGGCGCGCAACAGCGACGTCTTCATCCAGCGCGCCAACCAGATTCTGGGTTACCCGATCAGCATCATCTCCGGGCCCGAGGAAGCGCGCCTGATCTACCAGGGCGCGGCCCATTCCCTGCCCCCGTCCGACGAGCGGCGTCTGGTCGTCGACATTGGTGGCCGCTCCACCGAGCTGATTCTGGGCCAGCGCTATACCTCGCAGCGTGTCGCCTCGTTTCCGGTCGGCAGCGTTGCCTGGTCGCTGCGCTATTTTCCGCAAGGCGAGTTCAGCAAATCAGCGCTGAAGACCGCGCAGATTGCGGCCCAGGCCGTCATGGAAGAAGCAGCCCACCATTTTGTGCCCGGCAGTTGGGACAGCGCCTATGGCACCTCGGGCACCGCCAACGCCATTGCCGATGTGCTTGCACTGTACGGCGGCCACCCCGATGTGGTGACGCGCGAGCAGTTGCACTGGCTGTGCGAGCAATTGTTGGCAGCGGGCAACGCCAGCCAGCTGCGGCTGGAAGGCCTCAAGGAAGAGCGCCGTGCAGTCATTGGCGGCGGCGTGACCGTGCTTTGCGCAGTGTTTGACCTGCTGCAGATCCAGGAGCTGCGCATCGCCAGCGGCGCGCTGCGCCAGGGCCTGCTGCGCGACATGGTGCAGCACGAGGAGTTCAGCGATATCCGCCACCGCACGATTGCCGCGCTCAAGGAACGCTACCAGGTGGACCGCACGCAGGCAGGCCGCGTGCAGCGCACTGCGGCAGCCTTGTACGAACAGGCGCGCCGCTACGCAGGTGCCACCGAGCCGGCCGAGCTGCAATCGCCGATGCTGGACTGGGCCAGCCAGCTCCATGAGATCGGTTGCCTGATCTCCCATACCGACCACCACCACCACGGCGCCTATGTGCTGGGCCACAGCGATGTGCCCGGCTTTACGCAGACCGAGCTGTCCCATCTGGCAGCGCTGGTGCTGGCCCAACATGGCAAGCTGCGCAAGGTCGAGGCCTTTCTGCAAGACCGCGATTTTGCGTTGGAGCTGCTGTGCCTGCGCCTGGCCACCCTGCTGTGCCATGCACGCCGCGACCCGGCGCTCGACCAGGTTTGTCTGCGCGACAAGACCGAAAAATGGTCGCTCAAGGTTGCCGCAGGCTGGGCCGAGCAGTTCCCCCAATCGGCCTATCTGCTGGAAGAGGAAGTGCTGGCCTGGCAGAAGACGCCGTATACCTTCCAGTTCAAGCAGGCGCTGGGCATCGCCGCCAAATAAATGCGCTGTACACCCAGGCCGGCAACGGCCCGGGTGTTTTTGCCGCTCAAGCGCCCAGGTCGACAGGCGCTACAGCGCCTTTGCCGGAGAACACCCCGGTCAGGTTGCCGATGAACTGCTCCAGGCTCGCCTGGGTGGCCTCGGGTGACCAGCCGGCCACATGGGGCGTGATGAGGATATTGGGCAGATCGACCAGCGGCTCAGGGCGGTGCGGCTCGCTTTCGTACACATCGATGCCGGCGCCTGCGATGGTGCCGTCCTTCAAGGCGGCAGCCAGTGCCAGCGTGTCGACCACCGAGCCGCGCGCAATATTGATCAGGTAACCGTTGGGGCCCAGCGCCTGCAGAATCTGGGCATTGACCAGATGCTTGGTGCCGGGGCCGCCCGGCGTGGCGCAGACCAGGATATCCGCCCAGCTGGCCAGCGCATGGAGCGAGTCGAAATAGCGGTGGGCCACGCCCGCCTTGAGCTGGCGGTTGTGGTAGCCCACCGGCATGTCAAAACCTTCGGCCCGCCTGGCGATCTTCAGACCAATATGGCCCAGCCCCAGGATCCCCAGCTTCTTGCCCGACACGCTGGGCGGATGGGCCAGGCTATAGCGGTCCACACCGGCACGGGCTTGCTGGTCCAATGTGCGGAAATTGCGCATCGATGCCAGGATCAGACCAAAGCTGTGGTCGGCCACGCTGGTGTCATTGGTGCCCGCCCCGGTCGCCAGCACAATACCTCGTGCGCGCAGCGCATCCAGCGCCAGCCCTTCGTAGCCCGCCCCCAAGGTGCAGGCCAGGCGCAGTTGGGGCATCTGGGCAATCTCTTCGGCCGTGAGCCCAATCGAGCCGATGGTCAGCACCGCCTGTGCCTGGCTGCCGTGCGAAGCCACGGCGCTGGCACGCAGTTCGGGCGTTGGCGCATACACCACCTGGGCATACGCACGGATCTGCTCGAGCAGCGGCTCAGCCATGGGATTGAATACCAGCAAGGTAATCGGCGATTGTGGGGATTGCGAGAGAGAGCTCACCATAAGTCCTTTGGATAGCAAAAAACACTGCCTGTACCACCAGCAGTGTTTTGATTATGAGGACTTTCCACTAGGCTTATTTACATCGCGTCAGTAGGCCTACGTTGCCACCGTGGTATGGCCCCACAACGTGAACCGTCACTTGCACCAGGCGTCTGGTGCTACAGGCTTGGGAGCGCCCGCAACCGGCTGCCCCCATCAACCCAGGAAGTGCTTGCGGTAGCGTGGAGGCAGGCGGTCCAGCTGCATCAGCATCGGCAGATCGGCGGTGTTGAAGTCCGGATCCCAGGCAGGGGCGCCAATCACCTCGGTGCCCACCCGCAGGTAGCCTTTGATCAACGCTGGCGGCTCGACATCCACCCGGTCGTTGAGCTGCTCCAGCGGCAGCGGCAGGTGCGGCACCACACGGTACTCGCTCGAAATCTGGCCCTTGGCCAGCAGCTGGCGCCAGATGCTGGCGGCGGCGTCACCGCTGACAATGCCGTTGTGCCACATCGGAATGCTGGCGCAGCCCATCATCACATCGAGCTTGTTGCGCAGCATGAAGCTGGCCAGCGCACCCCACAGCGCCATGATCACGCCGCCCTGGCGGTAGTCCGGATGCACGCAGCTGCGGCCCAGCTCGACCATGCGCGGGCGCAATGCATCAATGGCGCTGAGGTCAAACTCGCCGTCCGAATAGGTGCGGCCGGCCCGCAGCGCCTGGGCGGGCGTCAGCAGGCGGTAGGTGCCGATCACCTGACTGCTCTGGCATTGGCGCACCAGCAGGTGCTCGCAGTAGTCGTCAAAGGCGTCTACATCATGGCCTTCCAGGCTGGTTTGCAACTGCGCCCCCATCTCGCCGGCAAAGATCTGGTGGCGCAGGCGCTGGGCTTCGCGCACCTCGTCGAGGTGGCAGGCCCAGGAAACCTCGATCTCCAGTGGCTGGGGTGCTGCAGCGGGCACCGGCATGGGCGCCTGCTGCGGGGGCGCCGGGGTCGTGACAAGGGCGGTCTCGGATGCGCTGAAAAAGCTGTGTTTGTTGTGCATGGCAGAGCTCCTGTAGCGCCCTGCCGCCCGGCGATGCTGACTGGCCTCCTTGCGGGGCCTGTGCTTACGGGCTGGTACAGAGCGACTTCAGTGTCATATCCACACATGACAGCAAGATGTTCAGTGCATTACACGTTTATTAAAAATGTCACAACTGCACACCACTGGGCCCTTCGCCCTACGGGGCTCAGGACTGCCGCGCCACTTCTGCCAGCTGCTCGGCGCAGCGGCTGGCCCGGGCCGCATCAAAAGCCTCCACCATCACCCGCAGCAGCGGCTCGGTGCCACTGGGGCGGATCAGCACCCGGCCCTGACCGGCAAAATCGGCGGTGATGCTGCGTTCCAGCTCGGCCAGCTGGGTGTTGCGGCGCCAGTCCTGCCCCGGCTGCAAGCGCACATTGAGCAGCACCTGGGGGCACAGGCTCACACCGTCGAGCTGCTCGGCCACGCTCTGGTTGCGGCTCACACAGGCCTGCAGCACCTGCAATGCACTGACAAGGCCGTCGCCGGTGGTGTGCTTGTCCAGCGCCAACAGGTGGCCCGAACTCTCACCGCCCAGCACCCAGTTGCGGCGCTGCAGCTCTTCGAGCACATAGCGGTCACCCACCTTGGCACGCACCAGCTCCACGCCTTGCTTTTGCAACGCTGCCTCGACCGCCAGGTTGGTCATCAAGGTGCCTACCACGCCTGGTACCTTCTTGCCACGGCGCAGACGGTCCATCGCCATCAGATACAGCAGCTCGTCGCCGTTGTACAGCCGCCCCTTGGCATCGACCAGTTGCAACCGGTCGGCATCGCCATCCAGTGCCACCCCCAGATCGGCGCCATTGGAGCGCACCGAGCGCACCAGTGCATCGGGGTGGGTTGCCCCGACATCGTGGTTGATGTTGAGGCCATCGGGATGGCAGCCGATGGTGATGACCTCTGCCCCCAGCTCGTGGAACACCTTGGGGGCAATATGGTAGGCGGCGCCGTGCGCGGCATCGACGACGATCTTCAGCCCGCGCAAGGTCAGGCGGTGGTCAAAGGTGCTCTTGCAGAACTCGATGTAGCGGCCAGGCGCATCGTCCAGACGGCGGGCCTTGCCCAGCGCTGCCGAGGGCACCCAGTCAAAACCCTCCATCAGCGCAGCTTCCACCGACTCTTCCCAGCTGTCGGGCAGCTTGGCGCCTTCGGCGCTGAAGAACTTGATGCCGTTGTCGTCAAAGGGATTGTGGCTGGCGCTGATGACGACACCCAGGCTGGCGCGCTGGGCGCGTGTCAGGTAGGCCACGCCGGGGGTCGGTAAAGGCCCCAGCAGCACCACATCGACGCCGGCCGAATTGAGACCCGACTCCAGCGCGCTTTCGAGCATATAGCCCGAGATGCGGGTGTCCTTGCCAATCAGCACGGTGGGCCGCTCCTGCTCGCGGCGCAGCACCCGGCCCACCGCATGGCCCAGGCGCAATACAAAATCAGGGGTGATCGGCGGCTTGCCTACCGTGCCACGGATGCCATCGGTTCCAAAATACTGTCGTGCCATAGTGTTCTTTGTTGTGGAGGGCGAGGGAGAAAGTCAAGCGGTGCCATCGGCGGTGCATGGCGCTTAGCAGTGTAGCGCCTGGCCCACTGTGTCATCCGCAAACCGGGTCAGCCCTGTGCATCCAGCGCATGCGGTGCGCGCATGGCCTGCAGCACGGCCAGCGCATCGCAGGTCTCGCGCACGTCATGGACGCGCACAATGGCGGCGCCATGCTCCACGGACAACAGCGCGGCCGCAATGCTGGCGGGCATGCGCTCGCCCACCACACGCCCCGTCACCTTGCCCAGCGACCCCTTGCGCGACCAGCCTGCCAGCAGCGGGTAGCCCGCCGCAGCCAGGCGCGGCTGCTGCTGCAGCAACGCAAAGTTCTGGCCCGGGCTTTTGCCAAAGCCGGTGCCGGCATCCCAGACGATGCGCTCGGCCTGCACGCCCAGTGCCTCCAGGCTGCGGGTATGGCTTTGCAAAAAGTCCAGCACCTCGGCCGTCACATCACCCTCCTGCGCCATGTGCTGCTGGTGCATGGTCTGGGGGTTGGCATGCATGTGCATCAGGCAGACGCCGCACTGCGCATGGCGGGCCACCACGGCCTGCGCGCCTGGCTGGCGCAGCGCCCAGATGTCGTTGATGATGTCGGCGCCCAGGTCCAGCACTGCCTGCATCACCTCGGGCTTGTAGGTATCGACGGAGACCGGCACCTGCAGGGCCACGGCCGCCTTCACCACCGGCAGCACCCGGCGCAACTCTTCCTCCAGCGGCACCGCAGGGCTGCCAGGGCGGGTCGATTCACCGCCGATATCCAGAATATGTGCGCCATCGGCCAGCAGCTTTTCCGCATGGATCATTGCGGCAGAGACGCCCTCGTGGCTGCCGCCATCCGAGAACGAATCCGGCGTGACATTGACGATGCCCATCACCTGCGGCTGGGTCAGATCGATACGAAAGCGGGTGGTTTGCCAGTGGCGCATCAGAAGGTCCTTGTGTCAATAAAAAAAGCGCTCGGTGAGAGCGCTTTTCGGTGCTGTCTATCGCGATCAGACGGCGTTGTGTGCAGGCTCGGTCACCACCGTGGGGCTGCCGCCTGCGCCGCCGTCATTGCTGCTCGACGGGGGGTTGCGTGGCGTCCAATCCTTCGGAGGACGGGGCGCCTTGCCGGCCATGATGTCGTCCAGCTGCTCGGCGTCGATGGTTTCCCATTCCAGCATGGCCTTGGCCATCGCATGCATCTTGTCGCTGTGCTCTTCGATCAGTTTACGCGCCAGGCTGTACTGCTCGTCGATGATGCGGCGCACTTCGGCATCCACCTTCTGCATCGTCTCTTCGCTGATGTTGCTCGGCTTGCTCATCGAACGGCCCAGGAAAGGCTCGCCTTCCTGCTCCGCATAGACCATCGGGCCCAGCGCATCGGTCATGCCGTAGCGGGTGACCATGTCACGTGCCAGCTGGGTGGCCTTGTTGAAGTCATCCGATGCACCCGTGGTCATCTGGTTCATGAACACTTCTTCGGCAATCCGGCCGCCAAACAGCATGGCGATGCGGCTCAGCGCCCATTCCTTGTCGTAACCGTAGCGGTCCTTCTCAGGCAGGGTGAACGTCACGCCCAGCGCACGGCCACGCGGCACGATCGTGACCTTGTGCACCGGATCGCACTTGGGCAGCAGCTTGCCGATCAGCGCATGGCCGGCTTCGTGGTAGGCCGTGTTCTTCAGCTCTTCGGGGTCCATCACCGCAGACTTGCGCTCCGGGCCCATGAAAATCTTGTCCTTGGCCTTTTCGAAATCCTGCATCTCCACGGTGCGTGCATTGCGGCGGGCCGCCATCAGCGCAGCTTCGTTGCACAGGTTGGCCAGATCGGCACCGGACATGCCGGGCGTGCCACGGGCGATGATGTTGGGGTTCACATCCTGGCCCACGGGGATCTTGCGCATGTGCACGTTCAGGATCTGTTCGCGGCCACGCACATCAGGCAGGGTCACATAGACCTGGCGGTCGAAACGGCCGGGACGCAGCAAGGCGGCATCGAGGATGTCGGGACGGTTGGTGGCAGCCACCACGATCACACCCATGTTGGTCTCGAAACCATCCATCTCGACTAGCATCTGGTTCAAGGTCTGCTCGCGCTCGTCATTGCCACCGCCCATACCGGCGCCACGCTGGCGGCCGACGGCGTCGATTTCATCGATGAAGATGATGCAAGGCGCATTCTTCTTCGCGTTCTCGAACATGTCACGCACACGGGCAGCACCGACGCCAACGAACATTTCCACGAAGTCGGAGCCGGAGATCGAGAAGAACGGCACCTTCGCTTCGCCGGCAATGGACTTGGCCAGCAGGGTCTTGCCGGTACCGGGAGGGCCGACCAGCAGCAGACCACGGGGAATGCGGCCGCCCAGCTTCTGGAACTTGTTGGGGTCCTTCAGGAAATCGACGACTTCCTTGACTTCTTCCTTGGCCTCGTCGCAACCAGCCACATCGGCAAAGGTGACGCTGTTGTTGTTTTCGTCGAGCATGCGCGCCTTGGACTTGCCAAAACTGAACGCCCCGCCCTTGCCGCCGCCTTGCATCTGGCGCATGAAGTAGACCCAGACCCCAATCAGCAGCAGCATCGGGCCCCAGCTGATCAGCAGGCTCATCAGCAGCGAGCCCTCTTCGCGCTCCTTCACGTCGAACTTGACGTTGTTGTTGATCAGGTCGCCAACCAGGCCACGGTCCATGTAGGTCGCCGTGGTCTGGAGCTTGCGATCGTCACCGGTCGTCGCCGTGATCACCGTGCCGGCAGGGCTCTCCTGCAGGGTCGCGGTCTTGATGCGGCCATTGCGGACGTCTTGCAAAAACTCGGAATACGGGATCTTGTTCGCGCTGGCGCCTGCACGGTTGTCCAATTGCTTGAACACGGTGAACAGCACCATGGCAATGACAAGCCATACGGCGATCTTAGAAAACCACTGATTGTTCAAGGGGGCTCCAGTAGTAGGAAATCAGAAAAGACACAGAATCTGCTGTGTCAGATATGCACTATTTTAGGACTTTCAAGGGTAAATGCTTGCGCTATCCCCTTGGTGGCACGCAGGATTGCTCAGTAAGCCTATTGTCTCAGTGTTTAAGCAACCTCAAAACATCCCGTCTCGGGCGCTGCCGCATCTGGCTCAACGCTGCGTCTCGGGTTTGAGACGGATGCCGATCAAATAGGTTTCCGAAGATTTGTCACGCGAGGCCTTGGGTTTGTAAGGCTTGACGACCTGGAAGGTCTGCTTGAACAAATCCACCAGTTGCGAGTAGCCACTGCCATGGAACAGCTTGACCACCAAGGTGCCCTCGGGCTTCATATGCTGGCAGGTAAAGTCCACGGCCAGCTCGATCAGGTGGGCGATACGGGCGGCGTCCACGTTTTCCACGCCCGACAGATTGGGCGCCATGTCCGAAATCACCACATCGACGCGGCGCTTGGCGAGCGTCGCCTCCAGCTGGTCCAGCACTTCCTGCTCGCGAAAATCGCCCAGGATGAAATCCACACCTTCGATGGGCTCCATCGGCAGCATGTCCAGCCCGATGATGGCGCCGTTGAGCTCACCCACGGCAGCGCCCTCGGGCGAGAGGCGGCGGCGCACGTACTGGCTCCAGGCGCCCGGCGTGGAGCCCAGATCGACCACCACATCACCCGGCCGGATCAGCTTGAAGTGCTCGTCGATTTCCTTGAGCTTGTAGACCGCACGGGCGCGGTAGCCGTCTTTTTGCGCTGCCCGCACATAGGGGTCATTGATGTGCTGATTGAGCCAAGTCTTGTTGACCTTCTTGGTTTTAGTACTAACTTTCATGTTTTCTCCCGGGAGCCCCGATAATACGGGCTATGCCCCAAATACAACTTACTCCCGCCCAACGTCGCGAGCACCGCGCCGAAGCTCACCACCTTGACCCCGTGGTTCTGATTGGCGGTGACGGCTTGACCGAAGCCGTCGAAAAAGAGGTCGACCTGGCCCTGAATGCCCATGGCCTGATCAAGATCCGTGTTTTCTCCGATGACCGCGCCAACCGCGAGGCCATCTTCCTGAAGCTGACCGACTCGCTCAATGCAGCGCCTATCCAGCACATCGGCAAGCTGCTGGTGTTGTGGCGCCCAATGCCCGAGAAGGAAAAGCAACTCGATGAAGACCGCAAGGCCGGTCCGCGCGAAGTCAAGGTGCTCAAGTTCAGCAAGAACGTCTGGCAAAAGCCCGAGGTCAAGCAGATCCGCATCCTCGGCAACCAGCGCCTGACGGCCGGCGGCCAGGTCAAGCGCGCCAAGCCCAAGCAAAAGTCGATCAAAAAGCAGCAGGGCAGCTAGTGTGACCGATCGCCACATCCTTTGCATGAAATGGGGTACCAAATATGGCCCCGACTATGTCAATCGGCTGTACGCCATGGTTCGCCGCCATCTGAGTGGCGATTTTCGCTTTGTCTGCCTGACCGACGACACGCAAGGGATTCGCAGCGAAGTGGAATGCCACCCGATTCCGGACCTGAACATCCAGCTGGCCCCCGGCCAGCGCGATGGGGCCTGGAAAAAGCTCACCACCTTCGAGCAGGATCTGTATGGCCTCCAGGGCCAGGCGCTGTTCCTGGACCTGGATGTGGTGATCGTCGGCAGCCTGGATGAGTTCTTTACCCTGCCAGGTGAATTTCGCATCATCCACGACTACCCGCGTTTTTGGCGCTTTGGCAAACGCATTGTCGGCAACTCCTCGGTCTACCGCTTTACCTTGGGCGCTCACGCCGATGTGCTGGCCAACTTCCGCGCCAACACCGAGCAGTTGCGCGCCCAGTACCGCAATGAGCAGGAGTACCTGTCGCACTTTCTGCACCAGCAGGGCAAGCTCGATTACTGGCCTGCCGCCTGGTGCCCGAGCTTCAAGTACTACTGCATCCCCACCTGGCCGAGCAACTACTGGAAAGAGCCGGTACCGCCTGCCGATGCGCGCATCGTCATCTTCCACGGTGAGGTCAACCCGCCCGATGCCTTGCAAGGCCTGCGCAACAAGCGCTTCCACCATATCCAGCCAGCCCGCTGGATTGAAAAGGCCTGGGGCTGAACCAGCCTACCCATAAAAACCAAAGGCGTTGATCTCTGTGATCAACGCCTTTTTTTATGGCCCGCGATGGGCTTTGGTTCAGCAGGATCAGCGCTGGTCCGCCGCCACCAGCGCATGGCCTTGCATGCGCGTCAAAATCGCCAGCGGGCTCGCATCCGGGTTGTACTCCTTGCCCGGCGGCAGGAAGAAAGTCTGCTCCAGCATGTACTGGCCCGACATGACGGCATGCACCGCCTGGTCCGAAAAGCAGACCCAGCTGGAGCCGGCGGCAAAGGGCACGGTCTCCTGCGGCGCATTGCGCTGGTAGTCCATGTCGCCTTTCATGCCATCGTGCAGCTGCAGCATCAGGTGGTCATACTCGCTGCGCAGCGACTTGGTCACATGCAGCAGGGCCAGCGCCTTGGCCTGCCATGCCACATAGGGCTTGGCACGGGGCAGAAACTTGCGCGCCACATCCTCGAAAGGCTCGCCCACGCGCCAGACGCGGGGCTGGCCATCGGGGTTTACATTGCTGAACACGCGCAGGATACGCTCGCCGTAGTTGGGCCGCGACGGGAAGGCGTCCACATGCATGCGCTTGTCGTCAGCACGCCAGGACTGGGCACGGGTCTCCACCTGCGAGGGACGGTAGCTCGTGGGCGCCATGCGCACCAGCGGCATGTAGTCGGGGAACAGGCCGGCAATCAGCGCGGTCGCCTGCGCACGAAAGCGCGTGACCATGGCCGCAACGGCCGCCTGTGTGGCCGCGTCTCCGGCAACACCCTTGATGCTGCCATCCACATTCAGGCTGATGTTGCGCGACTTGGGGTCGCGCACATCGGGGCGCAGCAGCGTCTTTTCCTGGTCGGAGAGTGCAAACGCGAGTTGGGGGAAATACAGCACCTTGCCGGATTCCACGGCGGCCGTCCATTCCGGACGGCCCGGTGTGTTGCGCCAGTCATTGGCGTCTATGGAAACGATGGGAGATTGCATGGCACACCCAGTGTAGCGCGGCGGCGGGCGATCGCCTTGGGCCAGATCAAGCCCGTGGTGCTGGTGCGGATGTCCGCCACAGCACCAGGGCGGCACACAGCCACTGCAGCGCATACAGCAAGGTGCCCAGGCCGTGCCAGAGCTTGAGGTTCTCGCGCTGCACGATCTTGGGCGATATGCCGTATTGCACGACCAGCGCCATCAGCATGCCCGCCAGCACAAAGCCCAAGGCCGCACGGGCCCAGGGCTGGATGGTGTTGCTGGCCTTGTCCTTGGCCAGCACCAGCAGCACCAGACCACAGGCCAGCGACACCCAGGTCTGCGCCGCAAACAGCTTGGCAGCCATGAAGCCCGCCATCGATGCCTGCGGCAGGTTGGCAAACAGCATCGGCACGGCCATGAAGCCAATGGCCGACAGACTGCCCCACCACAGCGCGGCAGCGAAAACAGGCAGGCGGTGTTTCATCGCGGGCTCGGTACGCAGTGGCCGATGGCTTTAGAGGTAGCGCACGGCCACGACTTCGTAGCGGCGCTCGCCACCGGGGGCTTGAACGACGGCGGTGTCGCCCTCTTCCTTGCCGATCAGTGCGCGTGCAATGGGGCTGGAGACGTTGATCAGACCTTGCTTGAGGTCGGCCTCGTCTTCACCCACGATCTGGTAGGTCACCGGATCGCCGCTGTCCTCATCGGCCAGGTCCACCGTGGCGCCAAACACCACCTTGCCGCCCGCATCGAGCTGCGAGGGGTCAATGATCTGGGCGGCCGACAGCTTGGCCTCCACTTCCTGGATGCGGCCTTCAATAAAGCCCTGGCGGTCTTTGGCCGCATCGTATTCGGCGTTTTCGCTCAGATCGCCATGCGAGCGGGCTTCCGCAATGGCCGCAATGACGCCTGGGCGGTCCACGGTCTTGAGGCGTTGCAGCTCTTCCTTGAGCTTTTCTGCACCGCGCTTGGTAATGGGGATAGTGGCCATCTCGGTCTCCACAAACAGTCAAGATGCCAGCACTGTGGCTGGCATCTGGTAGACATCCGCCTGCTAAGCGGCGGGGGTTCAAAAGCAAACCGCCGCGCTGGGGAGCGCGGCGGTTGCGAGGCAGTCTCTATTATGCCGATTTTTGAGCCTGGCAACAAAAATCGGCGAACGGCGCTGCGATCAGCGCTGCAGGCTGGCGTGCAGCTCCTGCACCGAGTACACCTCCAGATCATCCATGTTGCGCAGGCCTTCGACCGCCGCCTCGGCACCAAAGATGGTCGTGAACGTGGTCACCCGGGCCAGCAAGGCGCTGGTACGGATGGCCCGGGAGTCGGCAATCGCGTTGCGGCGCTCTTCCACGGTGTTGATGACCATCGCAATTTCATTGTTCTTGATCATGTCCACGATGTGCGGGCGGCCCTCGGTCACCTTGTTGACCGTCTGCACCTCGATACCGGCATCGGCAATCGCAGCGGCCGTGCCACGGGTGGCGCAGAGCTGGAAGCCCATGCTCGCCAGTTCCTTGGCAATCTGCACGGCGCGGGGCTTGTCGGCGTTCTTCACGGTCAGGAACACCTTGCCCGAACGCGGCAGCTTGGTGCCTGCACCCAGCTGGCTCTTCACATAGGCTTCGCCAAAGGTCTTGCCCACCCCCATCACTTCACCGGTGGACTTCATCTCGGGGCCGAGGATGGTGTCCACACCAGGGAACTTGACGAACGGGAACACGGCCTCCTTGACGCTGAAGTAAGGCGGGGTCACCTCTTCGGTGATGCCCTGCTCTTCGAGCGTATCGCCGACCATGCAACGTGCCGCGACCTTGGCCAGCTGGATGCCGGTGGCCTTGGAGACAAAAGGCACGGTACGCGAAGCACGCGGGTTCACTTCCAGCACATAGATGATGTCCTTGCCGTCGCGCTCCTGGATCGCGAACTGCACGTTCATCAGGCCCACCACGTTCAGGCCTTCGGCCATCGCTGCGGTCTGGCGCTTGATCTCGTCCACCGTCGCCTTGCTCAGGTAGTAAGGGGGCAGCGAGCAGGCCGAGTCACCGGAGTGCACGCCCGCTTGCTCGATGTGCTCCATCACGCCACCGATGAAGACCTTGCCGGTGCGGTCACGCACGCAGTCCACATCGCACTCGATCGCGTTGGACAGGAAGTGGTCCAGCAGCACCGGCGAATCGTTGGAGACCTTGACCGCCTCGCGCATGTAGCGCTCCAGGTCGCGCTCCTCGTGCACGATCTCCATCGCGCGGCCACCCAGCACATAGCTGGGGCGCACCACCAGCGGGTAGCCCAGCTCGCGGGCGTGTTCCATCGCCTGCGTCTCGGTACGCGCGGTGGCGTTCGGGGGTTGGCGCAGGTTCAAGGTCTGCAGCATCTGCTGGAAGCGCTCACGGTCTTCGGCCGCGTCGATCATGTCGGGGGTGGTGCCGACGATCGGCACACCGGCCTCTTCCAGCGCCAGCGCCAGCTTCAGCGGGGTCTGGCCACCGTACTGCACGATCACGCCGACGGGCTTTTCGACGGCGACGATTTCCAGCACGTCTTCCAGCGTCACGGGCTCGAAGTACAGGCGGTCCGAGGTGTCGTAGTCGGTCGATACGGTTTCGGGGTTGCAGTTGACCATGATGGTTTCATAACCATCCTCGCGCATCGCGAGCGCGGCATGCACGCAGCAGTAGTCGAACTCGATGCCCTGGCCGATGCGGTTGGGGCCGCCGCCGAGCACCATGATCTTCTTCTTGTCGCTGGGCTGGGCTTCGCACTCTTCGTCGTAGGTCGAGTACATGTAGGCCGTGTTGGTCGAGAACTCGGCCGCGCAGGTATCGACGCGCTTGAACACGGGGCGCACATTCAGCGCATGGCGCGCTTCGCGCACGGCCTTGTCGGTCGTGTGCAGCAGCTTGGCCAGACGGCGGTCCGAGAAGCCCTTTTGCTTGAGGCTGCGCAGATCGTCGGCCGACAGCGCGGCCAGCGCCTTGTCATCGCCCTGGGCTTCGGTATGCTTGTCCAGTGCCAGTTCCAGCTTGACGATCTCTTCGATCTGCACCAGGAACCACTTGTCGATCTTGGTGATATTGTGCACTTCGTCCAGCGACCAGCCGGCCGCAAACGCATCACCCACATACCAGATGCGGTCGGGGCCGGGCTCGCCCAGTTCCTTTTCCAGGATCTCGCGGTCCTGGGTCTTTTCGTTCATGCCATCCACGCCCACTTCCAGACCGCGCAGCGCTTTCTGGAACGACTCCTGGAAGGTACGGCCCATGGCCATCACTTCGCCCACGGACTTCATCTGCGTGGTCAGGCGGTTGTCGGCGGTCGGGAACTTCTCGAACGCAAAACGCGGAATCTTCGTGACCACGTAGTCGATGGTCGGCTCGAACGACGCGGGGGTCTTGCCACCGGTGATGTCGTTCTTCAGCTCGTCGAGGGTGAAACCCACGGCCAGCTTGGCAGCGATCTTGGCAATCGGGAAGCCCGTGGCCTTGGAGGCCAGCGCCGACGAGCGCGAGACGCGCGGGTTCATCTCGATGACGACCATGCGGCCATCCTTGGGGTTGATCGAGAACTGCACGTTGGAGCCACCGGTGTCCACACCGATCTCGCGCAGCACGGCCAGCGAGGCATTGCGCAGGATCTGGTATTCCTTGTCGGTCAGGGTCTGCGCAGGGGCCACGGTGATCGAGTCACCGGTGTGCACGCCCATCGGGTCCAGGTTCTCGATCGAGCAGACGATGATGCAGTTGTCGGCGGTGTCGCGCACCACTTCCATCTCGTACTCTTTCCAGCCCAGCAGCGATTCCTCGATCAGCAGCTCGTTGGTCGGCGACGCCTCCAGACCGCGCTTGCAGATGACTTCGAATTCTTCGGGGTTGTAGGCAATACCGCCGCCGGTGCCGCCCAGGGTGAAGCTGGGGCGGATCACGGTGGGGAAGCCCACCTGGCGTTGTACATCCCAGGCCTCGTCCATGCTGTGTGCGATACCCGAGCGGGCCGAGCCCAGCCCGATCTTGGTCATCGCGTCCTTGAACTTGAGGCGGTCTTCGGCCTTGTCGATGGCTTCGGGCTTCGCGCCGATCAGCTCGACCTTGTACTTGTCGAGCACGCCGTTCTTCCACAGGTCCAGCGCGCAGTTCAGCGCTGTCTGGCCACCCATGGTGGGCAGGATCGCATCGGGACGCTCCTTGGCGATGATCTTCTCGACCGTCTGCCAGGTGATGGGCTCGATATAGGTGACATCGGCTGTCGCCGGATCGGTCATGATCGTCGCAGGGTTGCTGTTGATCAGGATGACCTTGTAGCCCTCCTCGCGCAGCGCCTTGCAGGCTTGCACGCCGGAGTAGTCGAATTCGCAGGCCTGGCCGATGATGATCGGGCCGGCGCCAATGATGAGAATGCTTTTGAGATCGGTGCGTTTAGACATGAGGCTCGCCTTGCAGTCGCGCGCGCTGGCTGGCTGCATCGTGGGCAGCCGCCGAGCGCTGGGTTTATACGCGGTCGGTATCTAATTTGTTCAAAATGGCCAGGACACGGGCCTCGGGCAGGTTCTTCTGCATCAGTTGCAGCAGACCATCCCCTTGCACCATGGGGCGCAGTACCTGCGCCTCGGCTTCGTAGAACTTGGCGTCCCACTCGGCCATCACCTGGTCGAAGTCCTCGTCCGACATGGACTTGCACTTGGACACGATGGTCACCAGCGGCAAGGCCTTGTTGTCGAGGAATGATTTTTTATAGGGCTTTTGCTGCCAGCGCGCCATGAACCACTCCTTGTGTTCGGGCGGCAAGGTCATGATGCGCTTGCTGATCGCTTTTTCTAGGGTGGCAACAGGAAAAGAAAAAAGTTTCACGGCAGCATATTCCTTGGGTTCATCGTGCGCAGGCGCGGGCGGCGGCAGAAGGCGCCTGGCATCAGGCCTTCTTGTGCTCGCGCATCAGGTTCACAAAACGGTCGAACAGGTACGACACATCATGCGGGCCTGGCGAGGCTTCGGGGTGACCCTGGAAGCAGAAGGCAGGCCGGTCGGTACGCTCCATGCCTTGCAAGGTGCCATCGAACAGGCTCACATGCGTGGCGCGGGTGTTGGCCGGCAAGGTGTCCAGGTCCACCGCAAAGCCATGGTTCTGGCTGGTGATGCAGACGCGGCCCGAGTCCAAGTCCTTCACAGGGTGGTTGGCACCGTGGTGGCTGTTTTGCATCTTGAAGGTCTTGGCACCGCAGGCCAGCGCCATGATCTGGTGGCCCAGGCAGATACCGAAGGTCGGCACGCCGCTGTCCATGATGGTGCGCGCAGCGTCGATCGCATAGTCGCAAGGCTCTGGATCGCCGGGGCCGTTCGACAGGAACACGCCATCGGGTTGGTACTTCAGCACTTCAGCGGCAGGCGTCTGGGCCGGCACCACCGTCACACGGCAGCCGCGCTCGGCCAGCATGCGCAGGATGTTCTTCTTGACGCCGTAGTCATAGGCGACCACGTGGAAGCTATGGTCCTGCAGCTTGCCGTAGCCGGGCGTGCCATCGGCGCGCGCCAGTTGCCATTCGGTCTGCACCCATTCGTAGGACTGCGACACGCTGACCACCTTGGCCAGATCCAGACCCTTCATGCTGGGCGCGGCCTGGGCGGCGGCAATGGCTTCATCGATGCGTGCTTGCGAGACCTGCTCGCCCACGGCCAGGCCCACGATGGCGCCGTTTTGCGCACCCTTGTCGCGCAGCAGGCGGGTGAGCTTGCGGGTATCGATGTTGGCGATGGAGACCGTCTTGCTGCGAATCAGGTATTCCGACAGGGTTTCCGTGCTTCGGAAATTGCTGGCCAGCAGTGGCAGATTCTTGATGATCAGGCCAGCAGCAAAGACTTTGTCGGACTCAATATCTTCCGCATTGATCCCGTAGTTGCCGATATGCGGATACGTGAGTGTCACGATCTGCTGGCAGTAGCTGGGGTCGGTGAGGATTTCCTGGTAACCGGTCATCGCGGTGTTGAACACCACTTCGCCGGTCGTGGTGCCTTGCGCACCGATTGAGTTGCCAATAAAGACCGTGCCGTCTGCGAGCGCCAGGATGGCGGGAGGAAACGCGCTCTGTTGAGACAAAAACACTGGGTTCTCCGGATGGTTACGGGTCGCCCGGAGTCTGTGGTGTCCCGGAGGATCACCGCGAAGACTGTGCTTATGAGAGATTGCTTTGAGTGCAGCCGGGCGACGTGATTACTTGAAAGCCACCCATTGTAGCGTGCAAGCTGCAATCTGAGTGGGTGCAAGGGATGATTTGCGGGCTAAATCGCCAAAAATTACACACTCTGCGCAGCAACACACCAACGCAGAGCGTAGAAATACCAGATAAAACACGCAAAGCGCATACTCGTTAGCCCTGAATCATCCGGCCTGCCCGGGACCGGGGTGGCGCGTCAATCCGCGCGTGCAGCGGCGCTGGCATGCAGGCAAATCGCCGCTGCAGCACCTACATTGAGCGACTCCTCACCACCGGGCTGGGTGATGCGGATATGGTGCTGTGCCGCCGCCTGCAGCGGCTCGGACACGCCCTGCCCCTCGTGCCCCATGACCCAGGTGCAGGGCCAGGGCAGCGCGGCGCGGTGCAGCCAGTCACCCTGGTGCGAGCTGGTGACCAACAGCGGTTGCTGCAAGGCCAGCACGTCCTCCTGGGAGGCATTCTCGACCAGGTGCAACGCGAAATGCGCGCCCATGCCGGCGCGCAGCACCTTGCCGCTCCACAGTGCTGCCGATCCCTTGAGTGCAATCACCTGGCCAAAACCAAAGGCCGAGGCGCTGCGCAGGATGGAGCCCACATTGCCCGCATCCTGGACCCGGTCAAGCACCACGGCCGCGACGCCGGGCTGGATGCCCGCCTGCTGAGCCGGCAGGTCCATCAGAAAGCCAAAGGGCGCAGGCGATGGCAGTGGGCTGAGGCTGGCGAGCAAGGCCGTGTCGATGACGATGTTGCGCGCAGCCGCATGGGCATAGTCGTTCTCGGGCGACTGCCAGAATTTCTCGGAGAACACGGCCACGGCCGGCTTGACGCCGCGCGTCAGCGCTGCGCGGCAGAGGTGGTCGCCCTCGATCCAGTAGCGCCCCTGCTTGCGGTAGGCCGCGCCTTCTTCCATCAGACGGCGCAGATCCTTGACCAGCGCATTGTCACGCGACTGGATAAAAACGGGTGGGTGCTCAGCAGGGGACACAGAGAATTCCTTTGTGCAGGCAGGCGCCCGCAACAGCTAGGGCGGTCAGGCGCCGGTCTTGACGACGGCCAGGGCCTGGGCCACCGGCGAGAACGAACGGCGGTGCTCCGGGCAGGCGCCAAAGCTCTGCAACGCGGCCAGGTGTACCGCAGTGCCATACCCCTTGTGAGCGGCAAAGCCGTATTGCGGGTACAGCCGGTCAATGTCCTGGCACCAGCGATCGCGATGCACCTTGGCCAGAATCGATGCCGCCGAGATGGCCTGCACCAATGCATCGCCTTTGACAATCGCCTCGGCGGGCATCTCCAGACGCGGAATGCGGTTGCCATCGACCAGCACACGCACGGGCTTGAGGCGCAGGCCGTTGACCGCGCGCTGCATCGCCAGCATCGTGGCCTGCAGGATATTGAGACCATCGACCTCTTCAACGGTCGCCATCGCAATCGAGCAGCACAGCGCCTTGCCACAGATCTCGTCATACAGGCGCTCGCGGGTGCGCGCGGTGAGCTTCTTCGAATCCGCCAGCCCGGCAATGGGTGAGCGCTCATCGAGGATGACGGCCGCAGCCACTACCGGCCCTGCCAGCGGGCCGCGCCCTGCCTCATCGACGCCCGCCACCAGGCCCGGCGGATGCCAGGGCAAGGTGGCCTGGTCAGGCAGAGAGAATTTTTTGGATGGCATCGGCAGCAAGCTTTGGGGTATCCCTGCGCAGTTCCAGGTGCAGGTCATGAAAACGCTGCTCCAGCTGGGCCAGGCGTGCGGGATCGAGTCGCGGCGCGTCCAACCATTGCGCCACCGCCTCGGCCAAGGCTTCAGGCGTCGCCGCCTCTTGCAAAAGCTCGGGCACGACAAAGTCTTGGCACAGGATATTGGGCAAGCCAACCCAGGGCTGCAACTGCTTTCTGCGCATCAGGCGCCAGCTGATGGCGTGCATGTGGTAGCTGATGACCATCGGCCGCTTGAACAGCGCCGCCTCCAAGGTGGCGGTACCGCTGGCGATCAACGTACAGTCACAGGCCTCCAGCGCCAGATGCGACTGGCCATCGAGCACACGGATGCGCTCCAATATCCCGCATTCAGCAGCCAGCGCATCAATGCGTGCGCGCAAAGCCGGAACGGCAGGGACGACGATTGTAAGCGAAGGTCGCGCCTGCAAAAGCCGTGCGGCAGCCAGAAAGAACGGCTTGGCGATATAGCTGACTTCCGAGGCCCGGCTGCCCGGCAGCACGGCCAGCACGTCGCCGTCCTGCGGCAAGCCAAGCTGCTGGCGCGCCGCTGCACGGTTGGGCTGCAGCGGGATCACATTGGCCAGCGGATGGCCGACATAGGTGCCCGCAATGCCGTGCCGGGCCAGCAAGGCCGGCTCAAACGGAAAGATGCACAGCACATGGTCGGCCGAGCGGCGGATCTTCTCGACCCGCTCGGGACGCCAGGCCCAGATCGAGGGGCAGACAAAATGCACGGTCCTGATGCCCTGGGCACGCAAGCGCTCTTCAACGCCGAGGTTGAAATCCGGCGCATCCACGCCGACAAACAACCGGGGCGGCTCGCCGGTCAGACGCTGCACCAACTGCTTGCGGATGCGCAAAATGCCCCAGATGCGGCGCAGCAGTTCGGCACTGTAGCCATGCACGGCCAGGCGCTCGCTGGGCCACCAGGCATCAAACCCGGCCTGGGCCATGCGCGGGCCGCCAATACCGGCCGAGCGCATACCGGGAAAATCGGCAGCCAGGCCCTGCAGCACCAGGCCTGCAAGCAGGTCACCAGAGGTCTCGCCGGCTACCATCGCCAAAAAAAGGTCCTGGGGCTTGTCCATTGCGGCAGGAGCAGCCATCAGCGCACAATGCCGCGCTTGGATTGCTGCAGAAAGTCGAGCATCAACTGAACATCGGCCTGGGCTTCAGCCTCGCAGCTGCCCTGCAGGTTGTCCAGCGCTTCAACCGCCGCCTGCAAGGTCAGGCCGCTGCGGTACAGCAGCCGGTAGGCCTGCTTGATGACCGCCAGCCGCTCGGCGCTGAAACCGCGCCGGCGCAGGCCTTCGAGGTTCAGGCCGCGCACGGCCAGCGGGTGGCCATCGACCATGCAGAATGGGGGCACATCCTGGCTGATATGGCTGGCAAAGCCGGCCATCACATGGGCACCGACCTTGGTGAACTGGTGCACGCCCGACAGGCCTCCAATGATGGCCCAGTCAGCCACATGCACGTGACCGGCCAGGGTGGCATTGTTGGCCAGAATGGTCTGGTTGCCGACCTGGCAGTCATGCGCAATGTGCACATAGGCCATGATCCAGTTGTCGTCACCGACACGGGTCACGCCGCCGTCCTGGGCGGTGCCGGTATTGAAGGTGCAGAACTCGCGGATGGTGTTGCGGTCACCGATCACCAGCCGGGTCGGTTCGCCTGCGTATTTCTTGTCCTGCGGCATGCCGCCCAGCGCGGCATGCGAATGGATCACGTTGGACTCACCGATCGTGGTGATGCCCTCGATCACCGTGTGCGCACCCACCTTCGTATGGGCGCCAATGCAAACCTGGGGGCCAATAACTGCGTACGGCCCAACTGACACCGTAGGGTGCAACTGGGCCGCAGGGTCAACGATCGCTGTGGGGTGGATGGAACTGACCGCCGTCATCTACCGTTATTCCACGTGGCGCATCGTGCACATCAGCTGTGCTTCAGCAGCAACTTCGCCTTCGACACTGGCCACGGCATTGAACTTCCAGATACCGCCGCGCACGCGGTCAATGGTGATCTCCAGTACCAGCTGGTCTCCCGGTACCACCGGGCGCTTGAAGCGGGCAGAGTCGATACCGACGAAATAGTAGATGTTGTTTTCATCGGGCACCTGGCCCATCGCGTCAAACGCCAGCAAGCCCGCTGCCTGGGCCAGGGCTTCGAGGATCAGCACGCCAGGCATCACAGGGCGGCCCGGGAAGTGGCCGGTGAAGAACGGCTCGTTGAACGTGACGTTCTTGATCGCCTTGATGCGGGTGTTGCGCTCAAGCTCTTGCACACGATCCACCAGCAAAAAGGGGTAGCGGTGAGGCAGCTGCTTGAGAATTGCTTGAATATCCATCATTGTGAACTCGGCTTAGCCGTTTTTCTGAGTTTGCTCCAAGGCCTTGATTCGGTCCCTCAACGCATGGAGATGTTTTAGGGTAGCGGCGTTCTTTTCCCAGCTGCCATTGTCGTCGATAGGGAAGAAGCCGGTGTACTGACCCGGCTGCCTGATCGAACGACTGACCACGGTGGCCGCCGAGATGTGTACATTGTCGGCGATTTCCAGGTGGCCCAGAATCATTCCAGCGCCTCCAATCGTGCATTGGCGCCCAATTTTGGCACTTCCGGCGATGCCGACGCAGCCAGCCATCGCCGAATGCTCGCCAATCTCGACGTTATGGCCGATCTGGACCTGGTTGTCGATCTTCACGCCATTGGCAATGATGGTGTCCCGCAGTGCGCCGCGATCGATGCAGGTATTGGATCCGATCTCGACATCGTCACCGATCTGCACCCCACCGAGCTGCTCGATCTTGATCCAGCGCCCACGCTCGTTGGCAAAACCAAAGCCGTCGCCACCGATGACCGCGCCTGGCTGCACCAGCACCCGCTCGCCCAGTACACAGTCCGCCCCTATGGTCACGCGCGAGGTCAGCACCGAATCGGCACCGATGACGGCACCACTGGCCACATGGCACAGCGGCCCAATGGACGCAGAAGGGTGCACGATGGCACCCTCTTCCACCACCGCAGACGGGTGGATACCGGCGGGCACCGGGCGTATCGCATGGTGCTTGCGCCACAGCTGCGTCAGCCGCGCAAAGTACAGATAGGGGTTGTCAACCACCAGGTAGGCACCACCACGCTGGCGGGCCTGCTCCTGCATCTGCGCACTGACCGCAATGCAACCGGCCTTGGAGGCCAGCATCTGGGCTTGCAGCTTGGGGTTGCTGAGGAAACTGAAATCCTGGGGACCGGCATCTTCCAGCGAGGCAATGGCCTGGATCTCCATCGCTGGATCTCCTTGCTCAAGCGTCCCTCCCAGGACCTCCATGATCTGAACAAGCTGCAGGCTCACGCGTAACCCCGTCTTACTTGGCGGGGGCAGAGGCGTTCAGGGCCTTGAGAACCTTTTCGGTGATGTCGAACTTGGGGTTGATGTAGACTGCTTCTTGCAGCACCACATCGTACTTTTCCTGCTCGGCCACTTGCTTGACGACCTTGTTGGCGCGCTCGAGCACCTGCGACAGCTCTTCGCTCTTGCGGGCGCTGAGGTCTTCCTGGAACTCGCGGCGCTTGCGCTGGAACTCACGGTCCTGGTCCACCAGCTGACGCTGGCGCGTCACGCGCTGGCTTTCGGACAGCGTAGGCGCGTCGCGCTCAAACTTTTCGCCGGCGGTCTTCAGGGCGTTGCCCTGGTCCAGCAGATCCTTTTCACGCTTGGAGAACTCGGCCTCCAGCTTGGTTTGCGCAGCCTTGGCAGCATTGGCTTCGCGGAAGATGCGATCCGTATTGACGAAACCTGCCTTGAACTCTTGGGCCTGCGCTGCAGCGCCAAAAGACAGCGCTGCTGCCAACACCAGCAATGGGAAAGAACGAGATACGGTTTTCATTAGAAAGATGTTCCGATTTGGAATTGCAATTTCTGGATTTTATCGCCTGCGAATTTGCGAATTGGCTGAGCATAAGCCAAACGCAGCGGTCCCAGTGGGGAAATCCAGCTCAACCCGATACCTGCAGACGCACGCATTTCATTCAGTTTCAAATCCTGCTCATCACCCCAGACATTGCCCGCATCCACAAAGGCAAACCAGCGGAAGGTGCGGTCGTTTCCGGTGCCCGGCATGGGCCCGATGAACTCGGCGTTCAGCGTCACCTTCTTCGCGCCGCCCAGGGTGGCGCCCGTCACGTCACGGGGGCCGAGCGTATTTTGCTCGAAGCCGCGCACCGATCCCAGGCCACCCGAGAAGTAGTTCTTGAACACCGGGAAGGCCTTGCCGCCCATGCCCTTGCCCCAACCGGCTTCACCGTTGAGCGCAATCGTGTAGCGCTTGTTCAGCGGCAGGTACTGCTGGATCTGGTAGTTGCCCTTCAGGTAGCGGGCATCACCGAACAGCGACCATTCGGAGTTCAGCTTCTGGAACCGACCCGAGTTGGGCGCCAGCGCGCTGTCGCGGCTGTCGCGCGACCAGCCCAGGGTCAGCGGGAAGTTCAGGCTGGTATCGCCATAGCGCGTTGCATAGTCCAGGTAGGCCGCCGGCATGTTGGTGCCCAGCTTGATGCGGGTGTTCTCCAGACCGCCGCCGACATAGATGGTATCGAGTTCGCTGAACGGAATGCCGAAGCGCACGCTGGCACCGGTGGTCACGATCTGGTAGTTGCCGCCCTGCTCGTCATAAGGACGGTCGGTGCGGTAGTACATGTCGTAGGTACGCGAGATACCATCGGGCGTGAAATACGGGTCGGTCGTGCTCACCACCAGGGTGCGGTGGTACTTGCTGGTGTTGACATCGATGCCCAGGTAGTTGCCCGAGCCGAACACGTTTTCCTGCTTGATGCCGAAGGTCAGCGAGACCTTTTCAGCGCTGGAGTAACCGGCACCCAGCTGCAGCGAACCGGTGGGCTTTTCCTGCACGGTCACATTGACATCGACCTGGTCCGGCGCGCCAGGCACTTCTTGCGTGTCGATCGCGACATCGTTGAAGAAACCCAGGCGGTCCACACGGTCACGCGAGAGCTTGATCTTGTCCGAGTCGTACCAGGAGGCTTCGTACTGGCGCACCTCGCGGCGCACGACTTCATCCCGTGTGCGGTTGTTGCCGGCCACGTTCACGCGGCGCACATAGGCGCGGCGCGAAGGCTCGGCCTTCAGCACCAGCTCGACACGGTTGTTTTCACGGTCGATCTCGGGCACGGCTTCGACGCGCGAGAACGCATAGCCAAAGCTGCCGAAGTGGTCGGTGAAGCGCTTGGTGGTTTCGGTCACGCGGTCGGCGTTGTAGGGCTCGCCGGGCTTGATCGAGATCAGCGACTTGAACTCGTCCTCACGCTCCAGGTAATTGCCTTCGAGTTTGACACCCGAGACCACGTACTTGGGGCCTTCGTAGATCTGTAGATTGATCGAGATACGTTCCTTGTCCGGCGAGATCGACACTTCGGTCGAGTCGATGCGGAACTCCAGGTAGCCGCGCGACAGGTAATAGGATTTGAGCGTCTCCAGGTCGGCATTGAACTTGGTGCTGGAGTAGCGGTCGCTCTTGGTATACCAGCTCAGCCAGCCACCGGTGTCTTGGTCGAACAGGTCGGTCAAGGTCGATTCCTTGAAATCCTTGTTGCCGGAGATATGGATTTCCTTGATCTTGGCTGCATCGCCTTCGGTCACGGTGAACGTCAGGTTCACGCGGTTGCGCTCGATAGGCGTCACCGTGGTCACCACCTCGGCCGCATACAGGCTCTTGTTGATGTACTGGCGCTTGAGCTCCTGCTCGGCGCGGTCGGTCAGCGCCTTGTCGTAGGGGCGGCCTTCGGTCAGACCCACATCACGCATGGCCTTTTTCATCGCGTCCTTGTCGAACTCCTTGGTGCCCAGGAAGTCGACATTGGCGATGGTGGGACGCTCTTCAACGACGACGACCAGCACATTGCCATTGGCCTCCAGCCGCACGTCCTTGAACAGACCCAGCGCAAACAAGGAGCGAATGGCTGCCGATCCCTTTTCGTCGTTGTAGTCGTCGCCGACATGCAGCGGCATGGAGGCGAAGATGGTGCCGGGCTCCACACGCTGCAGGCCTTCCACACGAATGTCCTGGATGGTGAACGGGTCCAAAGCCCACGACAGCTTGGCAAGCAGCATCAAGGCAGCTGCAGCCGTGGTCTTGCGAAGAAGCGAAGAAGGGATGGAATATGTCATTTGTGATAGCAACCAGAGCCGCTCATTATGCAGCAGGGCCAAGAAAGTCAGCCCAAGAGCCGAGACAAATCGTTAAAGAACGCAATGCACATCATGAGCAGCAAAACGGCGACACCGCCTTTTTGCAAGCGCTCCATCCATTGCAGGGTGGGTGGCTTGCCAGTGACAGCCTCCCAAAGATAATACATCAGGTGACCGCCATCGAGCACCGGCAGCGGCAGCAGATTGAGCACGCCCAGACTGACGCTGATCAGCGCCAAAAAGGCCAGGTATTGGGTGATGCCGACCTCGGCGGACTTGCCTGCGTATTCGGCGATCGTCAGCGGTCCGCTGATGTTCTGCAGCGAGGCCTGGCCAATGACCATCTTGGCCATCATCTTGACCGTCAGCGCCGAGACCTCCCAGGTCTTTTGCACACCCCGGGCAAAACCTTCCCAGAGGCCGTAGCGCACATCGACCATCGCTGGCGGCGAACCGATAAAGGCGCCCAGACGGCCAATCTTGCTGCCCTTGTCCTCGCTTTGCGTCAGTTGCACCGGTACATGCAGCTGCGCGCCGTTGCGCGACACCAGCCAGTCCTGCAAGGCAGGCACGCCCTGCTCGCCCGATGCACGGATCATGCGGCGCAGCTCGCCGCCATCGCCCACGCGCACGCCGTCGATGGACAGCACCTTGTCCCCCTTGCGCAGCGCCGATTGTGCGGCGGCACTGCCGGCTTCAAAATCGCCGAGCACCGCATCGGACCAGGGGTGGGTCAGACCAATCTTTTCGACCAGCTTGGCGTCGGCCTCGCGGGCATCGATGCTGGACAGCGGCAAGCGGTAGCTGCGCTCAGCTGCACCAGCACCGGGGCGCGCGCTGAGCACCACATCCTTGCCGCCCAGCGCGGCCTGTGCCACAAACCAGCGCAGGTCGTCCAGCGAGCGCACGGCTTCAGGCTCCGCATCCGGGTAACCCATGGACACGATTTCTTCGCCGCCTTGCATGCCAGCCTGAGCCAGCAGGCTGGCAGCCGGCGGCGTGCCAACAATGGCGGCCGGCTCGCGCACGCCCACCCAGTTCACGCAGGCATACAGCAGCACAGCCAGCAGCAGATTGGCCAGCGGCCCGGCGGCAACGATGGCCGCACGCGCGCGCAGCGGCTGCACATTGAAGGCCAGGTGGCGCTCGTGCGCAGCAACCGGTGCCTCACGCTCGTCGAGCATGCGCACATAGCCGCCCAGCGGAATCGCGCTGATGACAAATTCGGTGTCCGCGCCCTTCTTCTTCCAGCGCAGCAGCGGGCGGCCAAACCCCAGCGAAAAACGCAGCACCTTCACCCCGCAGGCGACCGCCACACGGTAGTGACCATATTCGTGCACGGCGATCAAAATGGCCAGCGCAACGACAAATGCAACAACGGTCAACATTGCTCAAGCCCTTGCTTTGAAAAACGCGATTCTACTGAGCCGGGCAATAGCCCTGTCAAACGGCCAGCTCTGCAATGCGCGCTTCGGCGTAGCAACGCACCTCGGCATCCAGCGCAAGCAGTGCGTCGATGCTGCCGGGCGCCTGCGGCAGCACGCCGTCGAGTGCCTGTGCGTTGACCTGGTAGATCTGGTCAAAGCGCATGCGGCCATCCAGAAACGCGGCCACCGCGACCTCGTTGGCCGCATTGAGCACCGTCGTGGTGCCTTCGGCCGCGCGCAGCGCCTGCCATGACAGGTGCAAGCCGGGAAAGCGCCGTGCATCGGCCTCTTCAAAGGTCAGCGCCGAGAGCTTGGCGAAATCCAGTGGCGCGGCCCCGCTGGCCACACGCTCGGGCCAGGCTAGGCCACAGGCGATCGGTACGCGCATATCGGGCGTCCCGAGTTGGGCCAGCACCGAGGCATCGCGGAACTGCACCATCGAATGCACGATCTGCTGCGGATGGATGACCACCTGGATCTGCTCGGGCTGCAGGTTGAACAGCCAGCGCGCCTCGATCACCTCCAGCGCCTTGTTCATCATCGTGGCCGAGTCGATCGAGATCTTGCGGCCCATCGCAAAGTTGGGGTGGTTGCCGGCTTGCTGCGGCGTCACATCGCGCAAGCTCGATGGCTCGCGGGTGCGGAACGGACCGCCCGAGGCCGTCAGGATGATGTGGTCCACCCGCTGGGGCCAGACCGCAGGGTCTTCCGGCAGGCACTGGAAGATGGCCGAGTGCTCGCTGTCGATGGGCAGCAAGGTTGCGCCACCATCGGCGACGGCATCCATGAAGAGCTGGCCGCCAACGACCAGCGCTTCCTTGTTGGCCAGCATCAGGCGCTTGCCGGCCTTGGCTGCGGCCATTGCAGGGCGCAGGCCTGCGGCGCCGACGATGGCGGCCATCACCGCATGCACATCGCTGTGGGAGGCCACCATTTCCAGTGCTGCCTCACCTTCCAGCACGTCGACCCGGCTGCCCGCGGCCCGCAGGCCTTCGCGCAATGCCGAGGCGGCCGCGGCACTGGTCATCACCGCATAGCGTGGCTGGAACTGCAGGCACTGCGCGAGCATCAGGTCTACGCGCGAATGCGCGCTCAGCGCAAAGACGCGGTACAGATCGGGGTGGCGCGCCACCACATCCAACGTATTGGTTCCAATCGAGCCCGTCGATCCGAGCACGGTAACTTGCATGGTCATCGCGAGGTTCACTTATCCAAAAATTGCAGCAGCATCAGCGCCAACGGCACGGTGGGCAGGATCGCATCGATGCGGTCGAGCACACCGCCATGGCCCGGCAGCAACTGGCTGCTGTCCTTCATGCCCGCGCTGCGCTTGACCAGCGACTCCACCAGGTCACCTGCAACGCTCATGCCGGCCAGAAACGCGCAGGACAGCACCATCAGCCATGGCGAAAAATCCCACAGCCTGCTGTAGAGGCTGGGCACCTGCGCGCCAAAATGGCGGTCCGCCCAGCTCCACACCAGTGCCATCAGCAGCACACCCAGTGCGCCACCCCAAACCCCTTCCCAGCTTTTGCCCGGGCTGATGGCCGGCGCCAGCTTGTTCCTGGTGAAACGCAGCCCGAACTGGCGGCCTGCAAAATAGGCACCGATGTCGGCCATCCACACCAGTGCAAACAGCGACAGCAGGAAGTTGACGCCGATCCACTTGGCCTGCGCGATGGCCAGCCAGGCCACCCACAGCGCCAGCACACCGACCACCAGGCGCAGCGCGCGCGGAATGGGCGCCCAGCCCGGCACCCCGGCCTTGAGCAGATAGGCGGCCAGCAGCACCCAGGCTGCCCCGGCCACCAGCCACACGCCAGGCAACGGAGCCTGCGTCCACCCAAGGGTCCAGGCGGCGCCACACAGCACCAGCGCAACGGCGCCCAGGCCGTAGGCAGCCATGCCCTGCAGACCATTGAGACGCCCCCACTCCCAGGCAGCGGCGACCACGGCCAACAGCATCAGCGCCGCAAACGGAACGGGATTGCCCGCAGCAATCGCGGGCACCAGGATCAGCAGGAGAACAATGGCCGTAATGATGCGTTGTTTGAGCAAATTGATCTCCTGGAAAAAAGAAAACTGATGCCCGGGGTGCCAAGCATCAGCAGTAGGCGTACTACGAGGGGGACTGGACCAGCTGCTCGGAGATCTTGCCAAAGCGGCGCTCACGCCGCTGGAATTCACCAATCGCCTCGTCCAAGGCCTGCTCGTCAAAATCAGGCCACCACTTGTCACTGAAATACAGCTCCGAATAGGCCGATTGCCACAGCAGAAAATTGCTGATGCGCATCTCGCCACCCGTTCGGATCAGCAGATCGGGGTCAGGCACATGGGCCAGCGCCATCGCATCGTTGAGCGCCCCTTCGGTGATCGGCTGGCCCGTTGCAGCCAGCTTGGCTGCCGCCTGGGCAATGTCCCAGCGGCCGCCATAGTTGAAGCAGACATTGAGCACCATGCGGTCATTGTGGGCCGTCGCCTGCTCGGCCTGCGCCAGGCCCGCCTGCACCTTGGCAGACAGGGAGGCCCGGTCGCCGACAAAGAACAGGCGGATGCCGTCCCGGGCCAGCGATGGCACTTCCTTGGCCAGCGCGCCGGCCAGCAGGTTCATCAGGCCATCGACCTCGTCGGTGGGCCGGTTCCAGTTCTCGGAAGAAAAGGCAAACACGGTCAGCACCTTGACGCCGCGCTCGGCACAGGCCTTGGCGCAGCGGCGCAACGAGTCCACCCCTTGCTTGTGGCCCGCCAGGCGAGGCAGAAAACGGCGTTTGGCCCACCGGCCATTGCCATCCATCACGATGGCAATGTGGTGCGGTAATACAGCAGCAGTCATGCGCGGAAAAGCAGATCCAGATCTGGATCAGACCGCCATGATGTCTTTTTCTTTTTCGACCACCAGCTGGTCGATCAGCTGGATGTGCTTGTCGGTGATCTTCTGCACCTCGGCTTCGGAGCGCTTTTGGTCGTCTTCCGATGCTTCCTTGTCCTTGACCAGCTTCTTGACGCCTTCGTTGGCATCGCGGCGCAGGTTGCGGATGGCGATCTTGGCGTTTTCGCCTTCGGCCTTGACCAGCTTGGTCATCTCCTTG
This sequence comes from Comamonas sp. SY3, assembly GCF_041730275.1. Classification (NCBI taxonomy): domain Bacteria; kingdom Pseudomonadati; phylum Pseudomonadota; class Betaproteobacteria; order Burkholderiales; family Comamonadaceae; genus Comamonas; species Comamonas sp. SY3. Next base: position 112,117 of record NZ_JBGTYN010000016.1, read on the forward strand.
CGGCGCTCCTCGCTCATCGGAGGCATCGGCACGCGGATCAGGTCGCCCATCGAGGCGGGGTTCAGGCCCAGGTCGCTTTCGCGGATAGCCTTTTCCACCTTGGCCGCCATCGCCTTCTCCCAAGGCGTCACGCTGATGGTGCGGCTGTCGATCAAGGCCACATTGGCCACCTGCGACAGCGGCATCATCGAGCCGTAGTAGTCAACCTGGATGGTGTCCAGCAGCGCGGGATTGGCGCGGCCGGTGCGGATCTTGGTCAGGTTGTTCTTGAACGCGGCAATCGATTGGTCCATCTTGCCTTCGAGATTCTTCTTGATTTCTGCGACTGTCATTGTCAACTCCTAACTACCACATTCTGCACTTGCACACGCCAGCCGCCGGTCAGGCGTACACCAGCGTGCCCTCTTCTTCGCCCATCACCACGCGCTTGAGCGCGCCGCTCTTGATGATCGAGAATACACGGATAGGCAGTTTCTGATCGCGGCACAGGGCAAAGGCCGTGGCATCCATGATGCCCAGGTTGCGGTTCATGGCTTCATCGAAACTCAGCTTGGTGTAGAGCGTGGCATTGGGATCCTTCATCGGATCGGCCGTGTAGACGCCATCGACCTTGGTGGCCTTGAGCACCAATTCTGCGCCAATTTCAGCGCCGCGCAGCGCCGCTGCGGTATCGGTGGTGAAGAAGGGGTTGCCGGTACCAGCGGCAAACACCACGACCTTGCCCTCTTCGAGGTACTGCAGCGCCTTGGGGCGCACATAGGGCTCCACCACCTGCTCGATACCGATGGCCGACATCACGCGGGCGGTCAGGCCCTGCTTGTCCATCGCATCGGCCAGCGCCAGCGCATTCATCACCGTCGCGAGCATACCCATGTAATCGGCAGTGGCACGGTCCATGCCGACCGAGCCGCCAGCCACACCACGGAAAATATTGCCGCCGCCGATCACGACAGCGACTTCCACGCCCAGCCGCGTCACCTCGGCAATCTCCTCGACCATGCGCACGATGGTGGCGCGGTTGATGCCGAAAGCATCATCCCCCATCAGAGCTTCACCGGAGAGTTTGAGAAGAATGCGCTTGTGGGAAGGGCTTTGGGACATGGTGGAGAGCTCCAGGTGTGGGGATGGGGAAAAAACGATAGGTGAAACAAAGGGGCCGTAGCCCCTTTGTCAGGATGATTACTGGCCCTTGGCGGCCGCAACCTGCGCGGCGACCTCGGCAGCGAAGTCATCCACCTTCTTCTCAATGCCCTCACCCACCACGTAGAGCGTGAAGCCCTTGATCGAGGTGTTGGCGGCCTTGAGCATTTGCTCAACGGTCTGCTTGCCGTCAGCGGCCTTCACGAAGACCTGGTTGAACAGCGAGACTTCCTTGAGGTACTTCTGCACAGCGCCGTCCACCATCTTGGCAGCGATGTCAGCAGGCTTGCCCGACTCTTCAGCCTTGGCGGCAGCGACGGTGCGTTCCTTTTCGATCAGCTCGGCAGGCACATCAGCGCTGGTCAGCGCCACGGGCTTCATCGCCGCCACGTGCATTGCCACGTCCTTGGCCGCTTGTGCGTCGCCTTCGAACTCCACCACCACACCGATGCGGGTGCCGTGCAGGTACAGCGCCAGGTTGCTGCCTTCGAAGCGCTTGAAGCGGCGGAACGACATGTTCTCGCCGATCTTGCCGACCAGGCCCTTGCGCACATCTTCCAGGGTGGGGCCAAAGCCATCTTGCTCGTAAGCCAGTGCGCTCAGCGCTGCCACGTCGGCAGGGTTCTTTTCGGACACCAGCTTGGCCGCTGCATTGGCCAGAGCGATGAAGCTGTCGTTCTTGGAGACGAAGTCGGTTTCGCTGTTGACTTCGATGATCGCGCCGGTGTTGCCTTCCACCACTGCGGCGATCACGCCTTCAGCGGCAATACGCGATGCTGCCTTGCCGGCCTTGGTGCCCAGCTTGACGCGCAGCAGCTCTTCAGCCTTGGCCATGTCGCCATCAGCCTCGGTCAGTGCCTTCTTGCATTCCATCATGGGCGCGTCGGTCTTAGCGCGCAGTTCTGCCACCATGCTTGCGGTAATTGCCATTTTCTCTCTCCGTATTCAGTTCAGTTGGGGTGATTGTGGAAACGTAGGTAAAAAAAACGGGGCTGATGTGGAGCCCCGCTTTTCATTCGCGGCCCAATGGGCAGCCCTGTGGATTAAGCAGCGGTGTTTTCCACTTCCACAAACTCGTCGCCTTCTTCGCCGGAAGCAGCCTTGACCACGTCGTTCACGGCGTTGGCACGGCCTTCCAGGATGGCGTCGGCGATGCCGCGAGCATACAGCTCCACAGCCTTGGCCGAGTCATCGTTACCAGGGATCACGTAGTCGATACCTTCTGGGTTGTGGTTGGTGTCAACCACGCCGATCAGAGGAATGCCCAGCTTCTTGGCTTCAGCGATGGCAATCTTGTGGTAGCCCACGTCGATCACGAAAATGGCGTCAGGCAGCGCGTTCATGTCTTGAATGCCGCCGATGTCCTTTTCCAGCTTTTCCAGCTCACGAGCAAACATCAGCTGCTCTTTCTTGCTCATCGATTCCAGACCGGCTTCTTGCTGCGCCTTCATGTCCTTCAGACGCTTGATCGAGGTCTTGACGGTCTTGAAGTTGGTCAGCATGCCGCCCAACCAGCGCTGGTCGACGTAAGGCACGCCAGCACGTTGTGCTTCGGTGGCCAGGATTTCGCGCGCTTGGCGCTTGGTGCCCACCATCAGGATCGTGCCGCGGTTGGCCGACAGCTGCTTGATGAACTTTTGTGCGTCCTGGAACAGAGGCAGGGTCTTTTCCAGGTTGATGATGTGAATCTTGTTGCGGCTACCGAAAATGTACTGGCCCATCTTGGGGTTCCAGAAACGGGTTTGGTGGCCAAAGTGGACGCCGGCTTCCAGCATCTCGCGCATCGTAACGGACATATATCTTCTCCGAAGGTTAGGTCTAAAATTCTGCCCAACTATCACGGCCACCGTGCCTGTGCACCGCATGCCGCAACACCTTAGGTAGGCAGGTTTGCGATTTCGTTTTGAACCGATGCAGCAAGCTACACTCGGCAAAACCCTAGGATTCTAACATAGTCTGAAGTGAGCCGCGAAGAAGTCGCACCCGCCTTCCACGGCAGCTGGCGATCTGCCCGCGCCGCCCACATCCCATGAAACACCAGCCAGGCGCACTCAGCTTGACGATTGCTTGCGTTTTTTGAGCCACAGTGGCTACCCTTACAACGGGCATTGCAAAAAACTGGGCACAATCTGGCACTCGAACGCACGGCTTTTGCAAATGCTTGCAAGCGCCGTGCCCCACTCTATGAACGGCCCCCTGTTTTTGTTGTTATGAAGATTGCGATCGTTGGAGCAGGCATTGCAGGTATAGCAACTGCGTTCGAGCTGATGGAAGCCGGCAACGAGGTCAGTGTTTTCGAACAGCACCGGGCAGCCGGCGAGGAAGCCAGCTTTGCCCCTTCAGGGCTGATGTGGCCCTGCGCGATCAATCCATGGGGCGCAACGGCGTTTCAGCAGGCGCTGCAACTGGGCCTGGCGCGCCCGGCATTTTCGGAATTGCAGATCCACGGCGGCGTGCTGTCTTCACCGCGCCGCTGGGCGCGCCGGCAGCAGGCGGTGGCCAAGAAGCTGCGCGACAGTGAAGTCCTTCCTGCATTGCAGTCGCTGGAACTGCTGGCCATGCAGCGCATGCAACACCTGCAGGAAATGCTGGACATCAACGGCCAGTTCAGCCAAGGGCTGCTGCTGCCGCTGCGCAAGGAGCCCAGCGCAGCAGCACTGTACGAGCTGACCCGCCGCCTGTCGGCCGCGCACATTGACTACCAGCGCTGCAACGAGGCAGAGACCCGCGCGATCGAGCCGGGCCTGGCCACCGAGATACAGATCGCCGGCGCCCTGTACCTGCCTGAAGCCTGGTCGGGCAACGGGCGCCTGTTTTCACAAGGGCTGCTGCAAGCGCTGCAAACGCATGGGCTGCAGCTGCACACCCAGCACGCCATCAGCGGCGTCCAGAGCACGGGCAGTGGCGTGCGCCTGCAATGGGCGAGCGGCTCGCAGGATTTTGATGCCGTGGTGCTCTGCGCCGGCACCCACACCAACCAGTTGCTGCGCCCGCACCATGTGCAGCTGCCCAGCGCCCCTATCTATAGCTACAGTGCCAGCATCCAGATCAGCGAGGAGTCCCTGGCTCCCCGCCGCGCGGTCATCGATCTGGAAAACAACATGATCCTGACCCGCCAGGGTTCACGCCTGCGCATCAGCGGCGGTGCCGAACTGGGCTACCCCGACAGTCCGGAGCGCAGCGATGACGCACGCCACGCGCTCATCAGCGTGCTGCTGGAGTGGTTCCCGGGCTGCATCCAGCCCAGCCAATCCATCTTGCAGATGTGGCGCGGCGCACGTTTGACCGTTCCCGACGGCCTGCCGGTGGTGGGCGCGTCCGGCATTCCGGGCATCTGGCTCAATACCGCCCATGGCGGCTTTGGCTGGGGCTTGTCGATGGGCTGCGCCCACCATGTGCGCCAGTTGATGACCGGGCAGAGCACCAGCACCGACCCCGCTGCGCTGGACCTGCAACGCCTGCGCTGACGCGCCGCGCCGGCCATCGGCGGCCCGTGCCTGCGCTACACCTGCGCTACGATAGCGCCATGCCTGCTACTGCCGCACTGCCCTACCCCGCCCTGCTATCCAGCGACCAGGTGCGCGAGCGCGAGCAATCGCTGGCCCGTACGCTGCCCCACTACAGCCTGATGGCCCGCGCCGGCGCAGCCACGGCACGCCTGGCACTGGCGATCGCGCCACATGCCCGGCATGTCTGGGTGGTGTGCGGTGCCGGCAACAACGGCGGCGACGGCTTGGAGGCCGCCATCCATCTGCAGGCCGCCGGTAAGACCGTGCATATCAGCCTGCAGCCCAGCGCAGGCAAGGCCCTGCCCGCCGATGCCGCCCATGCGCTGCAACGCGCCCAGGCAGCAGGCGTGCCCATCAGCGAACAGGCACCCGCGCATTTCGACCTGGCGATCGATGCGCTATGGGGGATGGGCCTGCGCGCCGACCGCAGCACCCCCGCCGAAGGCCCCGTGCGGGCCTGGCTGCAACGCCTGCTGGACACCGATCGCGATGTGCTGTGCATCGACACCCCCTCGGGCCTGCTGGCCGATACCGGCGCCTGGCTGCCCTGGCTGGCGCCGCTGGCACCGCAAGCACCCCGAGGGCGCCGCTTCACGCTCAGCATGCTGGCACTCAAGCCCGGGCTCTTTACTTTGCAGGGGCGCGACTGGGCGGGCGAGGTCTGGCTGGCACCGCTGCTGGCGCAGAACCCGGTGTGGCGCTGTGACCAGATACCTGCCGCTGGCATCGATGCCCCCTCAGGCACCGGTCATTTGGTCACCCAAGCTCAAACGCCATTACCCACCCACAACAGCCACAAAGGCCTGTTTGGCGATGTGGCGGTGATCGGCGGCCAAAGCGCCAGCCACGATGGCCAGGGCATGGAAGGCGCCGCCATGCTGGCCGCCAGCGCGGCGCTGCATGCGGGCGCTGGCAGGGTCATGCTGCACCTGCTGGGCAGCAACCCCGCATCACCCAGACCTGCGGGCATTGCAGCGGACATCATGCTCCGGTCGCTGGAGGCCACGCGCGCCTTGCGCGGCAGCCTGGTGTGCGGCTGCGGTGGCGGCAGCCTGGTGGCCGGGGTGCTCCCCCAGATCTTGCAGCATGCGGGCAGCCTGGTGCTGGATGCCGATGCGCTCAACGCCATGGCCTCCCAACCGGCACTGCAGCAAGCGCTGCTGCAACGGGCGGCCCAGGCCGATACAGCCGGCCCGGCAGTGCTCACACCCCATCCGCTGGAGCTGGCGCGCCTGCTGGGCAGCAGCACCGAACAGGTTCAGCGTGACCGCATTGGCGCCGCCCGCCAGGCGGCGCGGCAATGGCAGTGCCTGGTGGTGCTCAAGGGCAGCGGCTCGGTCATCGCCGCGCCGGATGGGCGCTATGCGATCAACCACAGCGGCAATGCCCGCCTGTCGGTAGGCGGCACCGGCGATGTGCTGGCCGGCTGCATTGGCGCGCACCTGGCAGCCCTTCCGCCCGGCTGCAGCTGGGCAGAGGCGTGGCAGCCGCTGCTCAATGCCGTCTGGCTGCACGGCCATGCCGCCGACACCTGGCCGCCAGCGCGGATGCTGACGGCATCGCGCCTGGCGCGCAGCCTGCAACGGCCAGGCTGACCAACCACTGACCGGCTCAGCCACGCCCCACAAAGGGCATCTTGGTGGCCATCACCGTGTGGAACAGCACATTGCATTCCAGCGGCAGATTGGCCATGTAGAGCACCGACTGGCCCACCACGTCCACATCCATCAACGGCTCGGGCGCTATCTCGCCATGCGCCTGCATGACGCCCTGGGTCATGCGCATCGCCAGCTCGGTGCCGGCATTGCCCACGTCGATCTGGCCCACGGCGATGTCGTACTTGCGGCCATCGAGCGCGGCGGTCTTGGTCAGGCCCATCACGGCATGCTTGGTGGCCGTATAGGCAATCGACATGGGCCGGGGCGCATGGGCCGAGATGGAGCCGTTGTTGATGATGCGGCCGCCCATCGGCGACTGCTGGCGCATCACGCGGAAGGCCTGCTGCAGACAATAGAACATGCCATTGAGGTTCACATTGACGACATCCTGCCAGGTCTCGACCGGCAGCTCATCGATCGGCACCGCAGGCGCGCCGCGCCCGGCGTTGTTGAACAGCATGTCCACCCGGCCAAACCGGGCCACCGCTGCATCGAACAAGGCCTTGACGGCAACCGGGTCGGCCACGTTAGTGGGCACCACCAAGGCCTGGCCTGCATCTGCCGCATGGCTGGCCACCTCCTGCAAAGGCTGCTCGCGGCGGCCCGCCAGCACGACGGACCAGCCATCCTTCATCAGTGCCAGCGCCGCTGCGCGGCCAATCCCGGTGCCCGCACCGGTCACCACTGCAATCTTGCGCGTCTTCTCGGTCATCCGTACTCCTTGGAAAGTTCTCAGCTCAGTGAACAAAAAAGCCAGGCCATCGCTGGGATGGCCTGGCTTCGATCATAGTGAATTCACAGCAGATCAGCGGCGTTTGCGCGGGGTCTTCTGTCCCGGTTGTTTGCTGGCGCCGGCGCCGCGGTCGTTGCCACGCGGCTTGCCGGCACCGTGCGCGGCACCCTTGGCCTTGCGCTTGAGGCTGGCGCGCTGGGCATCATAGGCTTCATCGCGGCCCTCGCGCTGGCGGCTCGAAGGCGACGATGCCACCTTGTTCGCCGCACGGGCGTTGGAGGCCGGGGCACGGGCCGCATCCTCGCCCTCGCGCACCAGGCGGAAGTCGATCTTGCGCGCATCCAGATCCACACGGCTGACCTGGATCTGCAGGCGCGTACCGATCGTGTAGCGGATGCCCGTACGCTCGCCGCGCAGCTCCTGGCGCATCTCGTCAAAGCGGAAGTAATCGCCACCCAGCTCGGTGATATGGATCAGGCCTTCGACATAGAGCTGGTCCAAGGTCACGAACAGGCCGAACGAGGTGACCGCAGACACCATGCCGCTGTATTCCTCGCCCAGGTGCTCGCGCATGTACTTGCACTTGAGCCAGGCCTCGACATCGCGGCTGGCCTCATCGGCACGGCGCTCATTGGCACTGCAATGCAGGCCGGCCGCTTCCCAGGCCTGCACTTCGCGTGACACGCGTTGCACGCGCTCGGCCTGCAGCTTCTGCTTGGGTGCCGCCACGCGGCTGGCCAGGCGCTTGGCGAGCTTGGCCTCCGCCTCGCCCGGCGTGGGCAGCAGCGGCAACTGGTAGCGCTTGCCCAGCAGCGCGGCCTTGATGACGCGGTGCACCAGCAAATCGGGGTAACGGCGGATCGGGCTGGTGAAGTGGGTATAGGCCTCGTAGCCTAAGCCAAAGTGGCCACTGTTGATCGGCGTGTAGATCGCCTGCTGCATTGAGCGCAGCAGCATGGTGTGGATCTGCTGGGCGTCGGGCCGGTCCTTGGTGGCCTGGGCAATGGCCTGGAACTCGGCCGGGCTCGGGTCGTCACTGATCGACAGGCCCACCCCCATGGCCTTGAGGTAGCCACGCAGAATGTCCTGCTTCTCGGGCGTGGGGCCTTCGTGCACCCGGAAGAGCCCGGGCTGGCCGCTTTGCTGGATGAAATCTGCCGCGCAGACATTGGCTGCCAGCATGGCCTCCTCAATCAGGCGGTGGGCCTCGGTGCGCGTGCGCGGCACGATTTTCTCGATGCGGCCGTTCTCGTCGCAGATGATCTGGGTTTCGGTGGTCTCGAAATCCACCGCGCCGCGGCGGCCCCGCGCCGACAGCAGCGCCTTGTACACGTCATGCAGGTTCAGCAGGTCGGCCACGCGCTCCTTGCGCTTGATCGCGTCCTGGCCCCGGGTGTTGGCCAGGATGGCTGCCACCTCGGTGTAGGTAAAACGGGCATGGCTGTGCATCACGGCGGGGTAGAACTGGTAGGCCTGCAGCTCGCCATCGGCGGTGACCAGCATATCGGCCACCATGCACAGGCGGTCCACATTCGGGTTCAGCGAGCACAGGCCATTGGAGAGCTTCTCCGGCAGCATGGGGATCACGCGGCGCGGAAAGTAGACGCTGGTCGCACGGTCGTAGGCATCGACGTCGATGGCATTGCCGTTTTGCACATAGTGGCTCACATCGGCAATTGCCACCAACAGGCGCCAGCCCTTGGTGCGGCCGATTTTGGCGGGTTCGCAGTACACGGCATCGTCAAAGTCGCGAGCATCCTCGCCGTCGATGGTGACCAGCGGGATATCGGTCAGGTCGATGCGGGCCTTGCGGTCGGCCAGGCGTACCTTGTCGGGAAGCTTCTTGGCCAAGGCCAGGCACTCGCCCGAGAACTCATGGGGCACGCCATATTTGCGCACCGCAATCTCGATTTCCATGCCGGGGTCGTCGATCTCGCCCAGCACCTCGACCACGCGGCCCACAGGCTGGCCGAACAATGCCGGCGGCTCGGTCAATTCGACCACGACGACCTGGCCGGTCTTGGCGGCGCCGATCGCGCCATTGGGGATCAGCACATCCTGGCCGTAGCGCTTGTCTTCCGGAGCCACGAGCCAGACGCCGCTTTCCTGCAGCAGGCGGCCAATGATGGGCTGCGCAGAGCGCTCGATGATTTCAACAATGCGACCTTCGGGACGTCCCCGGCGGTCGGTGCGCACGATGCGGGCACGGACCCGATCGCGGTGCAGTACGGCGCGCATTTCATTGGCCGGGATGTAGATGTCGCTCTCGTTGTCATCCCGGATCACAAAGCCGTGGCCTTCACGGTGGCCTTGGACTACACCTTCAATTTCTTCTGACAAATTATCTGCTCCTGTTTTGGAAGCCGTTTTTTTGATATACAATCTGATTCTTTCCTGAAATGCCCAGGTGGCGGAATTGGTAGACGCACTAGTTTCAGGTACTAGCGGGTAACTCC